>JAKZXM010000116.1:0-4063 GCA_047514975.1 Rhodospirillales bacterium | reverse complement strand
GCCCCGGTATCGATTCGTAGGCACCGCGAGCCACAAGCGCTCGGGCGGGTCGAGCCGATTGCCCATGGCGATACGGTGGCGCAAGCTCCAAAGCCGGCGCCGGTCCGAAAGGATCTGCTCGTTGACTTGAAGGATCAACGGCAGAACCGATTTGAAGAACACCGACTTGCGCACCTCGATCGGGGCGATCGCGGCCATGTCGGGCGGGATGCTACCGAGGAACACGCGCGGCACGCGGGCGTCGCCGGCAACCACGGAATCCAGGTCGTAGCCGAATTGCGTGAACGAATCATTGAGCTTGGTCGCGGTCGGGAAGACGAAAGAATCCCCCTCAGCCGAGCGCACCTTCGGCCTCGCGGACGGAGGCGGCATGGGAATCGTCGGCAGAAGCGCCAGGGTCGCCCTCGGCGAACCGGTCGTGAACGCGGGCGGCCGCACGGCGGCGGCGGCGACGATAACGGCCACCAGCGCGCAGACGACGCCGAGCGCGCCTTTTTCGTACATCGTCATATTACGGGGTCATCTTCCGGGCGTCGCCCCGACCGGGCCCGATGCGCCCGGACCCTCGACTGTGGAAACGCATGCGACAGCCTCCCTATTCGCCGTCGATCGAAGTGCTGGAACGCCCTCCGACGATGCCATCGATGCGGAGCCTTGGGCCGGCTTGAGACGATGTGAATCTATAGGTGAGTGGTCGCGGAAAGGCCAGCCGTTTTTGTATGCCGCCGGGGCCGGTTCGCCGTTCGCGCGCACTTCACGGACGCAGAAACCCGACGATTTCGAAAACTTCGTCGAGAATCGGCGCAGCCAGGGCGCGCGCGCGCTCGACGCCGTCGCTGAGCACCGCGTCCACGTGATCGGGGTCGGCGGTCAAGCGGCGCATCTCGTCCTGGATCGGGCTCAGGACGGATACGGCAAGGTCCGCGAGTTGCTGTTTGAATGTGGAGAATTGCTCACCCCCGTAACGCTTGCAGACGTCGTCCACGGCGGTGTCGGAAAGGGCCGCGTAGATTCCCATCAGATTGCCCGCCTCGGGCCGCTCGGCGAACTCGTCCGGCGCCGCGGGCATGGGATGGGGGTCCGTTCGCGCCCTGCGAATCTTGAGCGCGATGGTATCGGCGTCATCCGTCATGTTGATGCGCGAGTATTCGGACGCATCCGACTTGCTCATTTTGCCCGAGCCGTCGCGGAGCGACATCACCCGGGTCGCCGCGCCCATGATCAGCGGCTCGATCAGGGGAAAGAAGTCGACGCCGAAGTCGCCGTTAAACTTCTGTGCGATGTCGCGAGACAACTCCAGGTGCTGTTTCTGGTCCTCGCCGACCGGAACGTGCGTCGCCTTGTAGAGCAGGATGTCGGCGGCCATCAGGCTGGGATAGACGTAAAGGCCGGCGGAGGCGTTCTCGCGGTGTTTTCCCGCCTTCTCCTTGAACTGGGTCATGCGATTGAGCCAGCCGAGCCGGGTGACGCAATTGAAGATCCAGGCGAGCTGGGCGTGGCCGGACACCTGGCTCTGATTGAAGATGATGTTGCGCTTGGGATCGAGGCCGGCGGCCAACAGCCCCGCCGTCACCTCGCGCGTGTTCCGGCGAAGCTCGTCGGGTGCCTGCCACACCGTGATCGCGTGCAGATCGACGACGCAGAACAGGCATTCGTGCTCTTCCTGCAGCCGCACCCAGTTTCGGATCGCGCCCAGGTAGTTTCCGAGATGAAGGTTTCCGGTGGGCTGAATGCCCGAGAAGATGCGGCTCATGATGGGACCCGTCGCCTCCGCCGATGTCCAGGGCTCGCAAAAGGCGGGCGCTTTATCACCCTTCGCGCCTGCAAGCGTCAAGACAAACGGCGCTCCTCAGAGTCGACCGGGACGGGGCGCTCCCTCCACCGATCGCCGGTCGCGCGCCATGTCACGAATGTCGGCCCAGGTGGCCGCGCCGGTCAACAGCGCGAGGGCGGTGAACGCGCCAAGCCCGCCCGCGACCAAGGCCGCCAGCGACAGGGCCTCGGTCAGGCCGCCCGCCGAGAGCGCGTCGGCGAGCAACCACTCGCCGGCCACGAGCAGCGCCGTCATGGCGGCGGTCGCGATCGCGATTCGGGGGATTCGGCCCCGCAACCGCGAATCGGCGGCGAAATGCCCGCGCCGTTTCAGGATTACGGCCAAAAGGGCGGCGTTGAGCCACGCCGAGATCGCCGTTGCCGCGGCAATCCCCAAGTGCTTGAACGGCCCCATCAGGGCGAGGTTGAGCACCAGGTTGACGGCCATGGCGAGGGCCGCGACCTTGACCGGCGCCGCCGTGTCCTGGCGCGCGAAGAAGCCCGGCGCGAGCACCTTGACCATCACGAAGGCCGGAATTCCCGCGGCATAAACCGCAAGGGCGCCGGCGGTGGCGCGCGTGTCTTCGGGGGTGAACTCGCCGCGTTCGAACAGGACGCTGATGATCGGGCCGGGGATGACCATCAGCGCCGCCGCGGCCGGGAACGTGAGGAGGCAGCCGAACTCGAGGGCGCGGTTCTGACTTTCGGCTGCGGCCGCCGATTCTCCCGCCTGGAGCTGGCGCGTGAGCAGCGGCAACAAGGCGGTCCCAACGGCGACTCCGATCACGCCCAAGGGTAGCTGGGTCACGCGGTCGGCGAAGAAGAGGTACGCGATGGACCCGGTCGGAAGCAGCGAAGCGATCACGGTATCGACGAGCAGGTTGATCTGATACACGCCCGCGCCGAGCGCCAGCGGAAGCATGCGGCGCAAGAGTTTGCGCACGTCTGCGCCGAGCCGCGGCACAACCAGCCGCAGCCGTACCCCGGCCCGGTCGCATCGCCACAGCAGCCAAAGGACCTGGATCGCTCCGGCGCCGGCCACTCCCCAGGCCAGCGCATGCGCCGGCGTCTCGGTGAAAGGCGCGAGTCCGACAACCGCGCCGATCAGGCAAATGTTCAGCAGAATCGGGGCCGCCGCCGCGGCCGCGAACCGGCCGAGCGAATTGAGGATGCCGCCCATCAACGAGACGAGCGAGATGAAGATCAGGTAGGGGAACGTGATCCGCGTCAAGCTGACGGCCAATTCGTGTTTTCCGGGTACCGCGGCGAAGCCGGGCGCGAACCCATGAATCACGGCCGGCATCGCGACTTCGGCGACCGCCACCACGCCGAGAAGGCACCACAACAGAACACCAAGCGCGTTTTCCGAGAACGCGCGGGCGGCGGCGGCGCCGTCGCGTTCAAGGCGGGCCGCGAACAGCGGCACGAACGCGGCGTTGAAAGCGCCTTCGGCGAACAGGCTGCGAAACAGGTTGGGCAACTTGAACGCGACGATCCAGGCGTCCGCCCCGAGGCCCGCGCCGAGAAACGCGGCGACCAGCACATCGCGAACGAAACCAAGGATCCGGCTGACCATCGTGAACGCGCCGATGGTGGCGATGGAACGGATCAGAACCATGGAACCGGACCAGCCCGCGCGGCTGCGGCCCGCGGCCGTGACGACCGCGGGTCCGAAAGTTCCCGGCTATTGGGCGGCAACGCGCTCGGCGCCGGGTTCGGTCGGACCGGGACTGGCGATCGCCTGTAACAGGGTTTCGCGAATGAGGTCCAGACGGTCCGCGCGCTCCACCTTCAGGCCGAACACGTCCTTGACGTAGAACACGTCGACCACGCGCTCTCCCCAGGTGGACACGTGGGCGCTGGAGATCTGCAGGCCCAGGCGCGTGATCGCGGACGTGACGTCGAACAGAAAGCCGATCCGGTCGCGCCCGTTGACCTCGATGACCGTCGAATCGGCGCTTGCGACGTTGTCCGCCAGGACCCGCGGCGGCACCGTGAACACGCGCGACCGGCCAGGCGCGATCCGGCGGCGCGCGATCTCGAGCTCGCGGGCGGGGTCAATGCGGCCCGATAGCGTGTCCTCAATCCGCGCCCAGACCTTTTTCAGGCGTTCGCGATCGGCGATCGCGCCGCCCTCGGAACCCTGGATCCAGAACGTGTCGAGCGCCATTCCGTTGGCGAGGGTCGCGATCTTGGCGTCGACGATGGATGCACCGGCCAGCGCCATCGCGCCTGCGATCTTGGCGAACAG
>JAKZXM010000115.1:0-6771 GCA_047514975.1 Rhodospirillales bacterium | reverse complement strand
CCGTCGCGACGGGGGCGAAAATGGCGAATCACGAGCTGACCGTCATCGTGACGGGCGGTGATGGCGACGGTTACGGCATTGGCGGGAACCATTTTGCGCACACGGCGCGGCGAAACGTCGATTTGACTTACGTGGTCATGGACAACCAGATTTACGGTCTGACGACGGGTCAGGTGTCCCCGACCAGCTGCCTCGAGATGAAGACCAAAAGCACACCCTTCGGGAGCATCGAAACGCCTGTCAATCCGATCACGACGGCGATAATGAACGGCGCCACCTTCGTCGCGCGCGGATTCAGTGGCGATACCAAGCAGCTCACCACGCTCATGGAACAAGCGATCGAGCACAAGGGGTTCGCGCTCGTCAACGTGTTCAGCCCCTGCGTCACGTTCAATCTCGACAACGACTTCCCGTTTTTCAAGCCGCGGGTCCAAAGGCTCGAAGACGAGGACCACGACGCCGGCGACTGGAAGGTCGCTTGCGAGAAAGCCATGGTGTGGGGCGACAAGATTTACACCGGACTTTTCTTCCAGAACAAGGACGCGCCGTCACTTGGCGAGCAAGAGCCGGTCCTCGACGAGGGCGGACCCTTGTGCCATCGGCCGTTGGGTTTGAGCGAGGAGCAGGCTCGGAATATCGTCGCCAGAATATCTTGACCACGGGCCGTTCGAGGGACCTGTCCGGGGACTGAAATTGGACGGTGATCTCGCGTTCAGTCGAGGATCACGATATTTTCCGCGGCGTCCTTACCATCCATTCCGGGCACGAGATCGTAGCGAACCTTCTGGCCTTCGACCAGGGTCTTCAAGCCGGCGCTTTCAACCGCGATTTTGTGGACGAACGCGTATCCCGATCCATCGCTCGGTTCGATGAACCCGTATCCGACCGACGGATTGAACCACTTCACTGTGCCGATCGGCATGGTCACCAACACTCGCCGTTGCCCCACCCGTCGCCGTGGCGGAATCAAGAATTGTAGTTGGGACTGTCCACGAAGGATATCACCGCCAAGTCGTTCCCATGAATTTTTCGCCCATGGGCGAGATTTAAGGGCGTTGCAACGCTGCCCGACCGAAATCGTCCCAGCCGCGGGCGGATCGGTCGTCGTCGCTCAGCCGTACGCGACGTCGACGATCTCGTCGGCCTTGCTGCCGCGCGGCGTCGTGACCTCGATCACTTCGCCCGTGGACTTGCCGATCAGCGCGCGGGCCAGGGGCGAGGTGACGGAAAGCCGGCCGGCGGCAATCTCGGCCTCGTGCGAGCCGACGATCCGATAGGTGGATTCCTCGCCGGTATCCTCGTCCGTCAACTTGACGGTGGCTCCGAACCGGACGACGTCGCCGCTCAAGGCAGACGTGTCGATCACCTCGGCCCGGCTGGTGATGTCCTCGAGCTCGGCGATGCGCCCCTCGATGAAGCTCTGGCGCTCGCGGGCCGCGTGAAATTCGGCGTTCTCGGAAAGATCGCCGTATTCCCGCGCCGTCCCAATGGCGCGGATGACGGCCGGCCGTTCCGTGGACTTCAGCCGCTTGAGCTCGTGTTCCAATTCGGCGAGGCCGGCGGACGTCATCGGGATCTTTTCCATCGCCTTACCTTGCGAGCACGCAATCATTGATTCACCGACCCCATGCGCGCGCGCCGGCGTCGTAGACGCCGGCGCGAACAGGGTCAAAGCGTCCCGGTAAAATAGGACTGCAGCGGCGCCACATCAAGCCTGCCACGCCGCAGCGCCTCGATGGCGCCAACCGCCGCAGAAGAACCCGCTATAGTCGTATAATACGATATATGGTGCATGATCGCGGATCGCCAAATGCTATAACTATCCGCGATAGATTGCGCGCCTTCGGTTGTATTGATAATCAAATCGACCTCGCCCGATATGATGGCGTCGACGCAGTGGGGCCGACCTTCGAGCACCTTGTTGACGCGCCGCACCGGAAGCCCCTCCGACGCAAGAAAACGGCTCGTGCCCGCGGTCGCCATAAGCGCGAAGCCCATCTCCGACAAACGCTCGGCAAGCACGCCCGCGGCCTCCTTGTCGCGGTCCTTGACCGAGATGAATACGGTTCCGGCGTTCGGAAGCGGATTGCCTGCGGCGAGCTGCGACTTGGCGAAAGCGCGGCTGAAATCGGAATCGATTCCCATGACCTCGCCGGTGGACTTCATCTCGGGCCCCAGGATCACGTCCACGTCGGGAAAGCGGGCGAAGGGAAAGACCGCCTCCTTCACCGCGACGTGGGCGTTGTCGGGGGCGGGCTTCAGATCGAAGTGCCTCAGCTTCTCGCCGGTCATGACGCGGGCGGCGATCTTGGCGACGGGGACGCCGGTTGCCTTGGCCACGAACGGAACCGTGCGGCTCGCGCGCGCGTTCACCTCGAGCACGTACACCGCGTCGTCCTTGATCGCGAACTGGACGTTCATGAGGCCGACCACGCCAAGCGCGAGCGCCAGCACCTCGGTCTGGCGGCCGAGCTCGGCGAGGGTTTCCGCATCGAGCGAATGGGGCGGCAGCGAACACGCCGAATCGCCGGAATGGATCCCGGCTTCTTCGATGTGCTGCATGATCCCGGCGACGAAGACGTCCGCGCCGTCGCTGATGGCGTCCACGTCGATCTCGATGGCGTCGGCGAGGTACGAATCGATCAGGACAGGGGATTCGCCGGAAACGTGGACCGCATCGTGGATGTAGACGTCGAGCGAGGCGTGGTCGTGGATGATCTCCATCGCGCGGCCGCCCAGCACATAGGACGGCCGGATCACCAGGGGAAAACCGATTGCGTCCGCCGCCCGTTTCGCTTCCGCGGGCGAACGCGCGACGCCGCTTGCCGGTTGGCGCAGCCCGATACGGTTCAAAAGGGCCTGGAACCGCTCGCGATCCTCGGCCAGGTCGATGGCGTCCGGCGAGGTGCCGAGGACCGGAATCCCCGCATCGGCCAGCGCCGAGGCCAGCTTGAGCGGCGTCTGGCCGCCAAGCTGGACGATCACGCCCCGAAGGCGACCGCGACGCTGTTCGACGCCGATCAGCTCGACCACGTCCTCGGCGGTCAGGGGCTCGAAGTAAAGTCGGTCGGAGGTGTCGTAGTCGGTCGACACGGTCTCGGGGTTGCAGTTGACCATGATCGTTTCCAGGCCCGCCTCGCTGAGCGCGTAAGCGGCGTGGACGCAGCAGTAGTCGAATTCGATCCCCTGGCCGATCCGGTTCGGCCCCCCGCCCAGGATCACCACCTTGTCGCGGTCCGAGGGCTCCGCCTCGCATTCGGGCGCATCAAAGCCGTCACCCTCGTACGCCGAGTACATAATAGGGCGTGCGCGAGGGAAACTCGGCGGCGCAGGTATCGACCCGCTTGAAGACGGGGCGGATGCCGAGGGAGCGCCGGCGTTCGGCCACCTTGTCCGGCGTGAGACCGCTCAGCGTCCCCAGCCTGGCGTCGGCGAAGCCCAGTTTCTTGAGCGTGAGCATTCCGGGCGCGGTTTCGGGAAGCCCGTTCGCGCGAACGTCGCGCTCGACGGCGACCAGCTCGGCGATCCTGTCCAGGAACCAAGGGTCGTACTTGCACGCGGCATGGATGTCCGCGGTCGAAAGGCCCTCGCGATAGGCCTGGGCGATCAAGAGAACCCGGTCGGGACGCGGGTTCGCGAGCGCCGCCAGGATCGCCGCCGCGGGACCGCCGGCGACGCCGTCATCCAACCCCGGATAGGTCCCGGCGACGACCTCGTCGAGCCCGGTCAGCCCCGTTTCCATGGACCGCAGGCCCTTTTGGAGGGACTCCTGAAACGTCCGCCCGATGGCCATGGCCTCGCCCACCGACTTCATCGACGTGGTGAGCAACGCCTTCGTGCTGGGGAACTTCTCGAACGTGAAGCGCGGGATCTTGGTGACCACGTAGTCGATGGTCGGCTCGAAGGACGCAGGGGTCGCGCCGGTGATGTCGTTCACCAGCTCGTCGAGGGTGTAGCCGACGGCGAGCCGGGCGGCGATTTTGGCGATGGGGAACCCGGTCGCCTTGGAGGCGAGGGCCGACGAACGCGAGACCCGGGGATTCATCTCGATGACCACCATGCGTCCCGTGTCGGGCTCGACGGCGAACTGGACGTTCGAGCCTCCGGTATCGACACCGATCTCGCGCAAAACCGCGATCGCGGCGTCGCGCAAGATCTGGCATTCCTTGTCGGTGAGCGTCAGCGCCGGCGCCACGGTGATGGAATCGCCGGTGTGGATCCCCATGGGATCGACGTTCTCGATCGAGCAGACGACGATGCAGTTGTCGGCGCGGTCGCGCACCACCTCGAGCTCGAACTCCTTCCACCCCAACACCGATTCCTCGACCAGCACCTCGCGCACCGGCGAGGTCGAGATCCCGTTCGCCACGATCGCCTCGAATTCGTTTCGGTTGTAGGCGATGCCGCCGCCGATGCCGCCAAGGGTGAACGAGGGGCGGACGACCAGCGGCAGGCCCAGTTCGTCAAGCGCCTCGAGACCATCATCGAGCGAGCGTGCCAGACGGCTCTTCGGGCAGGCGAGCCCGATGCGTGTGACCGCGTCGTGGAACTGCTGGCGGTCCTCGGCCTTGGCGACCACGTCGGCGCTGGCGCCGATCATCTCGACCCCGTATCGGTCGAGGGCGCCGCGGCGAACCAGATCCATCGCCGCGTTCAGGCCGGTCTGGCCGCCCATGGTGGGAAGCAGGGCGTCGGGCCGCTCGCGCTCGAGCACGCGCTCGAGGATCTCGGGCGTGATCGGTTCGATGTAGGTGGCGTCGGCGAGCTCGGGATCGGTCATGATGGTGGCCGGGTTGGAGTTGACCAGGATGACCCGGTAACCCTCGTCGCGAAGCGCCTTGCAGGCCTGGGTGCCGGAATAGTCGAACTCCGACGCCTGGCCGATGACGATGGGGCCGGCGCCGATCACCAGGATCGATTCGATGTCGGTGCGCCTAGGCATCGGGGGGCCCGGATCCAAAGCCGCGACAACCGCCCCCCTCGCCCTTTGAAGGGAAGGGCCGCGGTGGGGGCCGCGTCGGGCGCATCGGGTTAAACCGCGCCTCGCTGCCGCGCAAGCCGGGAGGGGCCCATGCGAAACGCCCGATCACCACGAGGTTCCGCCCGCCGCCTTGGGCTTGCGCATCAGCGCCTCGAAGCGCTCGAACAGATAATGGCTGTCGCGGGGGCCGGGCGAGGCCTCGGGGTGATACTGCACCGAAAAGACGGGCCGGCCTTTCACAGCGATCCCCTCGAGGCTGCCGTCGAAGAGCGAACGGTGGGTCTCGACGACCCCGGCGGGCAACGAATCGCTGACAACCACGAAGCCGTGGTTCTGGGTCGTGATCTCGACCCGTCCAGTGCCCAAATCCTTGACCGGATGGTTGGCGCCGCGGTGGCCTAGGTGCATCTTCGCGGTCCTGGCGCCGAGCGCCAGCGCCAGAAGCTGGTGGCCGAGGCAAATTCCGAAGACCGGGATCGCGGTCTCGAGAAGCGCGCGGATCACGGGCACCGCGTAAACCCCGGTCGCGGCCGGATCGCCGGGGCCGTTGGAGAGGAAGATCCCGTCGGGCCGGCGCCCGAGGATGTCCTCGGCCGAGGTGTCCACCGGCACCACGCTGACCCGGCAGCCGGCGTTCGCCAGGCATCGCAGGATGTTCCTCTTGGCGCCGTAATCGACCGCGACCACGTGAAACCGGGGCTCGGTCATACGGCCGACGCCCGCGCCCATGCGCCAAACGGTCTCGTCCCAGGCATAGCTCTGGCCACAGCTCACCTCAAGCGCCAGGTCCATCCCCTCGAGGCCGGGCCACGTCCGCGCCGTCTCGATCAGGGCGTCGACGTCGAGGTCGCCGTCGGCCTCGGCGTGGGCGACGACGCCGTTGGGGGCCCCGCCGTCGCGAATGCGCCGCGTCAGGCGCCGGGTATCGACGCCGGCGAGGCCGACCAGGCCGTGGGCCGAGAGCCAGTGGTCGAGGTGGCCGTGCGACCGCCAGCTGCTGGGTTCGGTGATGGCGGCGCCGAGAACGCAGCCGCGCGCCGCCGGTGTCGTGGTCTCCAGGTCCTCCGGGTTGGCGCCGACGTTGCCGATGTGGGGGAAGGTGAAGGTGATGATCTGGCCGGCGTACGACGGATCCGTCAGAATCTCCTGATAGCCGGTCATCGCGGTGTTGAAGCAGACCTCGCCCGCCGCCGTGCCCTTGGCGCCGCAGCCCCGGCCCCAGTAGACGGCGCCGTCGGCGAGCACCAGGGCCGCGTTGGCGCCGGGAGGACGGCGCGCGGGCGCGCGCCTCTCGCGCGCCGTCAGCGTCGGGGCGTCACTGTGGAGCATGCGCGGCGGATCCTTTCGTCGGTCCGCGAGGCCCGGTGGAAGCCGCTTGCGACGCACGGCGGCCGCGCCACGAATCGGCGCCGCGATGCGCTTCGGCGAGCGGACCGGCGATGTATTAAGCAAAAGCCGTGCCGCCGTCAAGCGGTGGGCGGATTGATTCATCTTTTGTTTTCAATGCGTTGAAATCTCGCTATCGTTTGCCTTTTGCGATGATTTTCGCTAACGTTCCATCTTCTCCCGCCCCAGGAACAACGAGTACGGCCATGCTCCGCGAGGAGCTCAGCGTCGCCTTGAAGGAAGCCATGAAGGCCAGGGCCGAGCGTACCTTGGCGACGGTGCGGCTGATTCTCGCCGCGCTCAAGGACCGCGACATCGCCGCCAGAAGCAAGGGCAACCTCGAGGGCGTTCTCGACGACGAGATCCTGGTGATGCTGCACTCCATGATCAAGCAGCGTCACGAG
>JAKZXM010000114.1:0-2789 GCA_047514975.1 Rhodospirillales bacterium | reverse complement strand
GCCTACGACCGCGTCGAAAAACAACGCGGGATGAAGTAAGGCGGATCAGGCACCTGCGCGAACCGATCGAGAGGCCATCGCCGAACTTCGATGACCGGCCGCAAGGGGTCACGCCCGACATGCTGGTCGTGCACTACACCGGAATGGAGAGCTGCGATGCCGCGCTTGCCCGGTTGTGCGCCGCTGCGGCACAGGTGAGCGCGCACTACGTGATCGACGAGGATGGCACGGTGTACGCCTTGGTGGACGAGGCGCGGCGCGCCTGGCACGCGGGCGAGGCGACGTGGCGCGGGGTGCGCGACGTCAACGGGCATTCGATCGGCATCGAGCTCGTCAATCCGGGCCACGAATTCGGCTACCGCGCGTTCCCAGAGGCGCAGATGGCGGCGCTGGTCGAACTGGCCCGAGATATCGTGGCCCGGCACGCCATCCCGGCGGTCGGGGTGGTCGGGCATTCCGACGTGGCCCCGGCGCGGCGCAAGGACCCGGGCGAGCGGTTCGACTGGCGGCGTCTCAACACGGCCGGCATAGGGCTGTGGCCGCGTGAGCTTGGCGACGCAAGCAAGGCGGGCGTCGAAATCTCCGTCGTACAGGAAAAGCTCCAGCGGCTTGGCTACGGACTCGAGGTCTCGGGCATCTACGACACCGCGACCGGGACCGTCGTCACGGCCTTTCGGCGCCACTTTCAGCAAGATCGCGTCGACGGCGTGGCCGACGAGGAAACGCTCGCCCTGCTCGACGACCTCTTGGGCCAGGTCGGCTGAGGCCAGAGGGGCAGGGGGGTGGGTTCAAACACGAAGGCACGAAGGGCACGAAGGGAAAAATGACCAACAATTGCCGGTCATGATTCGCGAATTCGTCTTCCAACCTTCGTGGTCTTCGTGCCTTCGTGTTTAGAATCCAACTTCCAGCCGCCTCCGCTGTCGCCATGGAGGGGTGGCCCGCCCGCGACTCAACTTTGCGGTCGAATCCGTTCATAATCCGTGATATGGGCGCGCCCTTCGTACCGGTGGCGGTTGCGGCGCTGTTGGCCGTGGCGGCCACGCACGGCGGTCCGGCGTAGGGCGATTTCGTCACGGAGAAGCACGTTGGCGGATCTTCCGAGCGGTTACCTGACTCTCGACGACGCGGTCGCGTTCGCATCGCGCTCCCTCGCCCGCGCCAATGGCGGGCGCCGCGCCGACGAGAATCTCGCGCCGGGACAAGCGGTCTTGCGCCAGTTGCTGATCGGCGGCGCGGTGCAGGCGATCGTGACGCCGCGCCGGCGCAAGGCGCGCGACGTCCCGATGCCGCTGTGGAGCACCGAGTACTCGGCCACGATGTTCGCGACGGGCGCTGCGAGGTTCGCAGATGGCATCGGCGTAGGGGCTGCGGTCATTGAGGGTCCGGTGTTGGTCCCACGTCGCGCGCTCACATTGGCGCTGAAGGAGAGATCGCGCCGCGCGGCCGCCGGGCGGGCGCGCCCGCCCGAGATCATCGCCGCCTTCGATCGGCTGTGCGAGTCGCGGCTCGTCTCGTTCGACCGCGGCGGACTTGCGCGCGCCGCCGAGGCGCTGGCATGGTCGTTCCCGGCCCACAAGGTGGCAACCATCCGCAACATCATCCGGGCCGCCTACGCGGTGCGCCGCGGCGGGTGAAAGGGTGTGGCCGCAGCCTTAAGGGCGCGAGCGCACGGGCGGTTGCCTGCGAGAGGCGGCGCTTGACCGCGCTGGCGGGCGGGGCCACTCTCAACGGCGCCAGATGGCCGGATGGCCGCTGCCCGCGTTTCGGCGCGGGGAGAGGAAAGTCCGGGCTCCACGGAGACACGGTGCCGGGTAACGCCCGGCGGGGGCGACCCTAGGGAAAGTGCCACAGAAAGCAAACCGCCCGCGCGTCCCTCAAAAGGCCCGCGGGCAAGGGTGAAAGGGTGCGGTAAGAGCGCACCGCGCCGCCGGCAACGGCGGCGGCAGGGCAAACCCCACCGGGAGCAAGGCCAAATAGGGGCGGCGCGCCGGCTTTGCCGGCAGGCCTGTTTCCGGGCCGCCGCCCGGGTAGGCTGCTATGAGGCGCCTGGCGACAGGTGTCCTAGAGGAATGGCCATCCCCCGGCAACGGGGACAGAACCCGGCTTACAGGCCATCTGGCGCTTGGCCGCGATTGAGGCGGGCGCGGAAGTAATCGCCGCGCCCGGCGGCCTCTCGGCAGAGGTTTCACAAAAAGAACGTACCGCGAACATAATTTCGCCGCATTTGCCCGTCATGAATGCCCGTCCTCAAGCAAAGACCGGCGGTGATGGTCACTTAAACCCGCCGTTTCTTTACTTGATTCCCATTGACGCCCATAGAATGGCGTGATACCCCATGCAGTCCCACGGGCGCCTCTGCTCACGGAAATGGATCGGGCGACGGCGCCAAGGGCGGACCGCTGGCGAGCGAATCACCGGCGGGACCGGCGCCGCAGGGACGGAAGGCACTGGGGCGAGGTATGGCGCTGTTCCTTTCGACCACGGTCAACAGGCTCGACAAGAAGGGCCGGATATCGGTGCCCGCGCGCTGGCGCGCCGGCCTGACGGGTCAGTCGTTTCACGGCATCGTCGCCTATCCCTCGTTCATCTCGGCCGCGATCGAGGCCTCGGGCATCGACCGCATCAAAGTGCTGAGCGAGAGCATCGACCGGTTCGACCCGTTTTCCGAGGCGCGCAACGACTTCGCGGTGGCCATCCTGGCCAGCGTCCGCGAGCTGCCCTTCGATACCGAGGGCCGCATCGTGCTTAGCGAGGAACTCATCGCCCACGCCGGGCTCGGCGAGCGC
>JAKZXM010000113.1:0-3218 GCA_047514975.1 Rhodospirillales bacterium | reverse complement strand
GCGCCATGACGCAACCGGCGTCGCCGTCAATCCGGTACGTCCGTGCCTCGCGCGGGGCGAGGACCGGCCGGGGCCGGCCACCAGCTTCGCGGCGGCCAAGCTGGGACCGCGTTTCCGCCTCATGGTGGGCGAGGCGGGGCTCGTCGTCGGTCCCTTGCTGTAGCGGCGGCGGGCTTGAAGAATCTCGTTAAGCATTTGATATCAACGGATGAAGCGGAATAGGGAGCGCCTTGCAAATCGAGCCCAAATCGGGTGCAATACCTGTGTATCTGGCTGGTGTGGCCACGGCGAAACCAGAACTTAATGCGCACGCAAGCTGGGCGCACTAGGGTGAGTGCCATGAGCGAGAAGCGTTCCGGTGACGACCCGGCCACCGGTGTAATTACCAAGCCAAAGGAAAAAACGAAAAAGCCGTCGCTATACAAAGTTTTGTTGCTTAACGACGACTACACGCCCATGGAGTTCGTGGTGTATGTTTTGGAACGGTTTTTCCGCATGAATCATGAGGACGCGACGCGCA
Source organism: Rhodospirillales bacterium (assembly GCA_047514975.1). Lineage (GTDB taxonomy): Bacteria > Pseudomonadota > Alphaproteobacteria > Rhodospirillales > JASLLV01 > JASLLV01. The sequence continues at coordinate 2,698 of JAKZXM010000113.1, read as the reverse complement.
TCATGCTCCACGTCCACCGCCGCGGCGTGGGCATCTGCGGCGTCTATACCCATGAGGTCGCCGAGACCAAGGTGAGCCAAGTGGTCGACTTTGCGCGCCAGAGCCAGCATCCCCTTCAGTGCACGATGGAACGCGAGTGATGCCGGGATTTTCGCGCGACCTCGAAGAGACGTTGCACCGGGCGCTGGGGCTCGCCAACGAGCGGCGCCACGAGCTGGTGACGATCGAGCATCTGTTGTTGTCGCTCACCGAGGACGGTGACGCGTCGGCGGTGCTCAACGCCTGCGGGGTCGACATTCGCCGCCTGCACGAGAGCTTGGCCACCTATCTGGACGAGGAATTCGAGAACCTGGTGGGCGACAGCGAAGTGGACGCCAAGCCGACCGCGGGATTCCACCGCGTCGTGCAGCGCGCGCTCATCCATGTGCAGTCCTCCGGACGCGAGGACGTGACCGGGGCCAACATCTTGGTGGCGATGTTCTCGGAGCGCGAATCGCAGTCGGTGTTCTTCCTGCAGGAGCAGGAGATGTCGCGCCTCGACGCCGTCAATTATATCTCGCACGGCATCGCCAAGGTGCCGGGCGAGACCGAGCCGCGTCGGGTGCAGGGCGTCGAGGAGGATGTGGACGAGGAGCGAGGCGGACGGCGCGAGGCCGAGGCGCTGAGGGCCTATTGCGTCAACCTCAACGACAAGGCCTTGGCCGGCAAGATCGACCCCTTGATCGGACGCGGCGACGAGATCGACCGCACCATTCAGATCCTGTGCCGGCGGACCAAGAACAACGCGCTGTTCGTGGGTGACGCCGGGGTCGGAAAGCCGGCGATCGCCGAGGGCCTGGCGCGCCGCATCGTCTTGGGCGAAGTGCCGGAGGTGTTGGAGGGGGCGACCATCTTCGCGCTGGACATGGGCTCGCTCCTGGCCGGCACGCGCTACCGCGGCGATTTCGAGGAACGCATCAAGATGGTGCTGACCGAGCTCGAAGGCCATGACGGCGCGATTCTGTTCATCGACGAGATTCACACCGTGATCGGCGCCGGCGCCACCTCGGGCGGCGCCATGGACGCCTCGAACCTGCTCAAGCCGGCGCTTCAGAACGGAGCGCTGCGCTGCATCGGTTCGACGACGTACAGGGAGTTCCGCAGCTATTTCGAGAAGGACCGGGCGCTGCTGCGCCGCTTCCAGAAAATCGATATCGCCGAACCCTCGATCGCCGATGCGGTCAAGATCATGCGCGGGCTGAAGCCTTACTACGAAGAGTTCCACAAGGTCCGCTATACCGACAAGGCGATCAAGGCGGCGGTGGACCTTTCGGCGCGTTACATCAACGACCGCAAGCTGCCCGACAAGGCCATCGATGTGATCGACGAGGTCGGGGCCTCGCAGATGCTGCTGCCCGCCTCGCGCCGGCGGCGCACCATCGGCGTCAAGGACATCGAGAACGTGGTCGCCATGATCGCCCGCATGCCGCCCAAGTCGGTGTCCAAGCACGATGTCGAATCGCTGCGCGCGATCGAGACCGAGCTCAAGGAAGTGGTGTTCGGCCAGGACAAGGCGATCGCCGCGCTGGCGGCCGCGATCCGGACCTCGCGCGCGGGCCTGCGCGAGCCGGAAAAGCCGGTCGGGTGCTATCTGTTCTCGGGCCCCACCGGGGTCGGCAAGACCGAGGTCGCGCGCCAGCTCGCGCGCATTCTGCACGTGGAGCTGGTGCGTTTCGACATGTCGGAATACATGGAGCGTCACACCGTCTCGCGTCTGATCGGCGCCCCGCCCGGCTACGTCGGCTTCGACCAAGGCGGGCTGATGACCGACGCCATCGATCAGCACCCGCACTCGGTGCTGCTCCTGGACGAGATCGAGAAGGCCCACCCCGACATCTTCAACGTGCTCTTGCAGGTCATGGACCACGGCAAGCTGACCGATCACAACGGCAAGGCGGTGGACTTCCAGAACGTGGTGCTGATCATGACCACCAATGCCGGCGCCCAGGAGATGAGCAAGCAGGCGATCGGCTTCGGCCGCGGGCTCAAGGAAGACGAGGACGAGGAAGCGATCAAGCGCATGTTCTCGCCCGAGTTCCGCAACCGCCTCGACGCCACCATTCATTTCTCGGGGCTGAGCCTGCCGATCGTCGAGCGCGTGGTCGAAAAGTTCGTGCGCGAGCTCGAGGGCCAGCTGGCCGAGCGCAAGGTCACGATCGAGCTCACCGTCGAGGCGCGGCGATGGCTCGCCGAGAAGGGCCACGATACGCTCTTTGGCGCGCGTCCGCTGGCACGCACCATCCAGACCCACCTCAAGACGCCGCTGGCCGAGGAGCTCTTGTTCGGCCGCCTGGCCAAGGGCGGCCGCGTGCGCGTCGGCCTCAGCGAGGGCAAACTCGCCTTCGAGTATCCCGATCCGCCCGAGGATGCCAAGGGCGGCCGCGCCAAGAAGACCAAGGTCCCCGAACCCGCCCACTAGCCGCCGCGCATCGATTCGCTTGCGGCCTACTCCGGCGCTTGCGGTTTTCGCACCCAGGTTGCGTTGATGCCCTGATCCAAGCCGTGGAGGAAGTCGCTTCGCTCGCCGTAGTGCAGCCACTCATAGAAGGGCGGCGGAAGTCCCGCGTAGCTTTTGGCCAGTGAATAGATACTCCGGTCGCGGTCGCGCCGGGTGCCGGCGTGGACGCTGCCGTCGCGCGTGTCCACCACGATCATGGCC
>JAKZXM010000112.1:0-2908 GCA_047514975.1 Rhodospirillales bacterium | reverse complement strand
GGCGAGCCCGCCGCCGGGGTGCCACGCGACGGCGCGCTCTACGTCATGATGCAGGTCCAGGTGAACCGATTCGGCCATGCGGAGCGCGCCCGGCTCGAATCGCTCGCGGTGCGAGGGAGAAACGTCGCCGTATTTCATGACGATGCCGCTCAGGATCGCATCCTCGATCACCCGAATACCGTCGATCCGGGACTCCTTCACGGCGCGGAATTCGACGCTGAGTCCGTTGGCGCGGCCCGCTTTGATTTCGGCGATCGCCTTATCGGCGGCCGGAATCGGCGGCAACTCGGCACGCATCGTCACAGAGTCGCGGCCGTTCTCGATAGCAAGCCCGCCGCCAGGGAACCACGCGACGGCACGTTCGGGATCGTGGTGCAAGTCGAGGTGAACCGATTCGGCCGCGCGGATCGATCCTGGCTCGAAGCGCTCGCGGTGGCTCGGGCTGATATCGCCGTAGCGCATGACGACGCCGGTGAGCTTGCGGCCCTCTACTCGGATTTCGCCGAGCGCCGCGCGGCGTTCGACTCCCGCCATATCAGGTCACAAACTTGACGCGACGGAAGTTGCTCGTGCGAGGCAGCCCGAAGTCCCACAACCAGCATAGCGTGAGGTGGACGGTGCCCTTTGCCGCGTCGGTGTAGGGGTCGCGGATCAACTCGCCCGCATCCCAAAGCGCCCCGACGCCCGCGCCATCGATCCCCATGCGCCGCCCGACGAACGCGCCAAACTGGTTGTTCCCGGTGCCGTCCTGGATGCTTCCGCGCGCCGCCCACGACAGCCCGGCATCGCGGAGGAACTTGGCCATCGTCGTGACGGTGGAAGTCGAATTGATTACGGTCCCTTCCCACAGGCGATAAGCGCCCACGGCCGCGACGACGTTCAAGTCGCCGAGCATGTTGGCGTGAATTCCATCAACCATGCCGGTGAATGCGGCCAGCGTTTCCGGTCCCTTGATCTTGTTCGTCTGGGTGATCGTGGTTTCGTCAATCGCGGCGGTTTGCAACCCGGTGATATCGCCCGCGTTCGGGGTCGCCCCGGCATCGCCAATGAAGATCGCCCGGTCAATGCCCTCGGTAAGCGCCATGCGAAGGTCGCGCGTCAGCGCCGACTCCAGGCCCGGGATACGGGCGGTGTCCTCGATGCTGAATTTGAGGGTTGCGGCGTTCCGCTTGGGCGACATTTCCACGACTGAAATCGCCCAGGCGGTATCCGCCGCCGCTTGGTCTTTGCCGCGCTGCGCCGCGCTCGCGCCCGTCGTGGTGACAGGGAAGCTCGTCGAGCCCGCCGGAACCGACTCCATGGTGATCCCAAGCCGCATGGCGGCCGTCTCGGCGAACAGCCGGTCAAGCCACGTCCTCGGCATGGTCTGAATGTCAACGCCGGTCGTCTCGCGGTCCTCGGTGCGCCGCTCGGGCGGTGCGAGTAGTTCCAACGGGAACCGATTTGCCCCGATCCCAACGGCCGCGTTCAACTCGCCCTCGGCGCCGTCAACCGCCCGCATTTCGATTGCCGCTTGAACGTAGCGGCCCATGCGGGCCTTTGAGCGGAGTTCCAGCCGCTCGCGGTCCTCGGCGTCCAGGCCCTCTTGGTTGCCGGTCGCAGCCGCGTCCCGTTGTTCGGTTTCCTCGGCCTCAGCAGCCGTGGTGGCGGCGCGGATTTGGCGCTCCAAATCTGGCACGCCGGTTTCGATGGCGTCCAACTCGGCGCGCGTCTCGTCGGTGAGCGCGTCGCAAACTGCCAGCTCGGCGATCCGGCCGCGCTCCTTCGACTGGCGCTCGCGAAGCTGGCGCAGCTTTAGCTGAACTTTGGTCATCATTATCTCCAAAGGGTTAGATCCTGGTTGCCTATATTGTAGGCACCGTCGGCGGGATGCTCAATCTTTAATCATCCCGGCCATGAAATCCCGCCACGCCTGTGCTTGCGGCGAAGGTGGCCGGGTCCGATTCTCGCGGCACGTCTTGTCGATATGGCAGGCTCGGCAAAGGGTTTGCAGGCCGTTTATGTCCCATGGGTCTTGCCCTGGCTCGCGTTGCAGCGGCGTGACGTGATCGCATTCCAGGCGCCCCGGCAGGCCGCACAAGAGGCACCGCCAGCCGTCACGCTCGAATACCGCGCGGCGGACGGCCTTCCAACGCCGTTGATTGAAGCCCGTATGGTGCTTGCTCATCCGACAAGCGCATGACGTCGACGGCGAGGGGGCGGTGCGGTGGCGCGTCGAGCGCCCGCCGCAACGGCCAGGATCGCAGCGGCGGCGGCATCGTCTCGCGCCGTCGAGCGGCGGCCGCCCTCGGCGCGCTTTGCCAGTTTGCTATTTCCGGCAGGGTCCATGAGCACGCGAGCCTCGCCCATGGCGGCGCGCAAGAGCTTCGACGGTTCCGGCCTCACCTTGCCTTCAAGGATCGCACGGCGGAAGGCCCGCACGTCTTCGCCGCCATCCTTGAACCCTTGGCCCCGGATTTCGAGTGCAGCGGGCGGCACGCCGGCCTTGTCGAGCGCGTCCCGCAATTCGGCCTCGCGCCAGCGGTCTGCCGCGATCACATTGGGCCGCCCGAAGCGCGTCAACGCTTCGATCAATAGCCCGTCCAGGTCCACGGCCCGTTGCCCGGTTTGGATCAGCTCGCCGCGCGCTAGTGTCTCGACGTACAGCCCGCCTACGCCATCTCTCAGCCCACGCTCGGCAAGCGGTGGATCGACCGGGAAGGCCGCGACGGTTTCAAGGCGTCCGGTCGCCGGCCAATAGGCCGCGATTGCAGACATTGCCGCCGACGTTCCGAGATCAGCGCCCCACACACACGGCCCGGCCCGTTCGGCGTCGCCCTCGATCCGCGCCCACGTCCCGGCCTCGATCAGCACGGCCTCGGCAACTTCGGACGTGCCAAGGTTCAAGCGGAGCGCCCGGAATTCATGC
>JAKZXM010000111.1:0-10981 GCA_047514975.1 Rhodospirillales bacterium | reverse complement strand
CTACGGCGCCGTCGGCCACTACCCGCTCCTCGTCGCCTTGCGGGGCGCCGCGAATCACGTGGCGGCCCTTGATCAGGTACGAGGGCATGTTCCCCTCCCGTGGATTGGCGCGGCAATCAAGGGGCGGAGTTTCGCACGCCCGAGGCGCGCCACAAAGGTTCCGCGACCGAAGCCGTTTCATGGTACGACATCGGCCCGCCCGGGAACGGCGCCACGAACGCGCCGCCGCGGCGCGGACAGCGAAGGAGCGGCCCGTGTACGGACCTCCGGCGGTCATCGAGAGCACGGTCTTCACCCGGCTTCCGGATTCATTCCGCGACATGCGGCTCAGCAGTTGGGCCGAGGCGACCCGCGGCCGGCCCATGGACTGCATGCTGGAAGGGCCGTCCTTCGACCGCGACGGCAAGCTTTATCTCGTCGACATCTCCAACGGCCGCGTCATGCGGGTGTCCGCGGCCGGCGCGTGGGACGTGGTGGCCGAATACGACGGCTGGCCGAACGGCCTCAAGATCCACAAGGACGGGCGGCTCCTCATCGCCGATCACATGAAGGGCATCGTCCGGATCGACCCCGCGACGGGCGCCGTCGAGCCGGTGCTGCGCCATTACAAAGGCGAATGGTTCAAGGGCGTCAATGATCTGGTGTTCGCCTCGAACGGCGATCTCTACTTCACCGACCAGGGCCAGACCGGCTGGCAGGACCCCACCGGCCGCGTCTTCCGCCTGGCGGCGTCCGGGGCACTCGAGCTTCTCGTCGCAACCGTGCCGAGCCCCAACGGGCTGGTCCTGAATCTGGACGAAACCGAGCTCTACGTCGCGGTCACGCGCGCCAACGCCGTCTGGCGCGTCCCCTTGGCGGCGGCCGGGATATCGCGGGTCGGCACCTACATCCAGCTTTCGGGCGGCACCGGCGGACCCGACGGCCTCGCGCTCGACGCCGAGGGCGGGATCATCGTCGCCCATCTCGGGATCGGGGTGTGGCGCTTCGATTCTGTGGGCCGGCCGACCCATCTGATCGAATCGGCGGCCGGCAACCGCTGCACCAACATCGCCTTCGGCGGGCCCGGGAACCGACAGCTCTTCATCACCGAATCCGAGACCGGAACGATCCTCAGGGCCGAGCTACCGGTCCCGGGGTGCAGCATGTATTCTCACGCCGAGTAAGATCGGCAATCGCCAAGGGAGGCGCCGGCGCCATGACCTCGGATTCATCCCGGACCCGGTCCGAACGCACGACCCGGATCGGCGCCCGCCACGCGGTCGCCGCCGGCCATCAACTGTCGGCGGAAGCCGCGCTCGGGGTTCTCGAGGCGGGCGGAAATGCGGTCGATGCGGGCGTCGCCGCCGGGCTGGTCACCGGCGTCGTCGAGGTCACCTTGGTCAACGTCGCCGGCGTCGCGCCGATCATGATCCGCATGGCCGAGACGGGCGAGATCGTCGTCATCGACGGCCTTGGGACCTGGCCAAAGGCCGCGAGCTGCGCCTATTTCCATGAGAACTTCGACGGCCAGATCCCCGACGGCCTTCCCCGCGCGGTCATGCCGGCGGCGCCCGACGCGTGGCTGACGGCGCTCGAGCGATACGGCACCATGTCGTTTGCCGAAGTCTCCGAGGTCGCGATCCGGGCGGCGCGCGAGGGATTCCCGGTCTATCCCCTGATCGCCCGCCAGATCGCCGAGCGCGCCGAGACGATTCGCGCCATGCCCGATAACGCCGCCGTCTTCATGGCCGGTGGCCGCCCGCCCGAGGTCGGCGAGACCCTGGTGCAGGCGGAGCTCGCGCGAACCCTCCAGTTCCTCGCCGACGAGGACAAGGCGGGCGGAAAGAAGGGCCGCGAGGCCGGAATTCGGGCCGTTCGCGAGGCGTTCTACGAGGGCGACATCGCCGGCGCCATCGCCGGCTACCACGCAGACAACGGCGGGCTGATCACGCGAGACGACCTGTCGGCCTTCCGGGTCAACGTCGAAGCGCCGCTCTCGATCCGCCTCGGCGACGTCGAAGTCTATACCTGCGGGCCCTGGTGCCAGGGCCCGATGCTCTTGCAGGCACTCAATCTGCTCGAAGGCTACGACCTTGTGGCCATGCGCGACGACATGCCTGCCTACATCCACACCGTGACCGAGGCGATCAAGCTCGCGGCCGCCGACCGCGAGGCCTATTACGGCGATCCCAAGTTCGTCGACGTGCCCATGGACACGCTGCTTTCGAAGGACTACGCTGCGGGGCGCTGCGAGATGATCCGCGAAGGCGAAGCCTGGCCCGACATGCCGCCCGCGGGCGAGATACCGGGCGCCGCCCCAAGTGGCGCGGTGGGCGCCGCGGCCCCGGCGCGCGGCCCGGACGACGGGCGCTGGGACACGTCGTACCTGTGCGTCGTCGACAAATGGGGCAACGCGTTCTCGGCGACGCCTAGCGACAGCGCCGCCAGCTCGCCCATGATTCCCGGAACCGGCCTCACGCCCTCGACCCGGGGGTCGCAGTCATGGACCGACCCCAACCACCCGTGCTCGGTCGAGGCGGGCAAGCGGCCGCGGCTGACGCCCAATCCGGCCCTCGCGCTCCGGTCCGGCCAGTGGGTGATGCCGTTCGGAACCCCCGGCGGCGACGTCCAGACCCAGGCCATGGCCCAGGTGTTCCTGAACATCGTCGTCTTCGGCATGGATATGCAGGACGCGGTCGCAGCACCCCGGTTCGCGTCGGCGAGCTTCCCGTCCTCGTTCGAGCCGCACGCGACCAACCCGGGGCTACTCAAGCTCGAGGCCTCGCTGGCGCATGATTTCGGCGACGCGCTTGCCGGCTTCGGGCACGAGATTCTCGCCTGGCCCGAGGACTTCTGGGAGGCGGGCTCGGTCTGCGCCATCATGGCCGATCAAGAAACCGGCGAGCGTCGCGCGTGCGCCGACCACCGCCGCGCGGCGCACGCACTGGCGGCCTGAGGGGGCGGGGACCGCTGCCGGCGGTTCGCGCCTGGATGTGATTGCCGCGTGAGTCGCTCATCCCATGCCGGCGGCCCGCTTGAGGTCCTTCTTCAAGAGAAACATCTGCAAAGGGTCCAGGGGCGAGGCCTCGAAGTCGAAGCGCTCGTAGAACGCCCGGGCGTCCTCGTCCTTCCCGTGCACCAACACGGCGCGGACGCCGATTGCGTCGGCGGCCCCGGCGATCCGCAGCAGCGCGTCCTTCAAGAGCGCGCTTCCGATGCCGCGACCGTGTTCGCGTCGATCGACCGCGAGGCGCGCCAGGATGACGACGGGCACCGGGCGCCGAGCGAGACCGCGCGCCACGCGTCCCGGCACCGCTTCGCGCACCACGCTTCCGGCTGCAAGCGCGTAGTAGCCCACCACTCTATTGTCTCTGTGGACGACGTAGCTCTGGACCGCTTCGGCCGCTTGGCTCGCGAGCGCGAAGCGCTTGAGCCAGCCGTCAACGGCTGGCTTGCCGCAGTCGAATTCGTTTAAGTCGTGGTCCGGCGCAAGCTTCTCGATCGCCGAGAGCGGCGCCGTCACGAGCGCTCGACGACGTTGGGCTCGTGCAAGAGCGCGCGCAGTCGCGGCTTGGCGCGCACGGGCCGATCGAGTGCCCGCATGAACCGCCTCCAGGCCGCGTCGTCCAGCACGAAGCGGCGGCGGTCGGCGAGAACGTCCTCCGCCGCCGTGCAGGCGCTGTCGAGGACGAACTCGGTCACGTTCTTGCCGACGGCCGCCGCGGCCTGTCGGACGAGAGCATTCTGGCGCGCCGAAGCCCTGAGGTTAAGGCGCGTTTCCTTGCGCTGCTCAGCGGAACCGAGGGTGGCCATCTCCCTGTCCCTCCTTACCTGCGCCAAGTGTACGTACGCTGTGCATCCATATCAAGAGGGGCGGCAAGAAGAACCGGGGCCGGTTCTCGTGGCGGGCGTCGCGAGTACCGCCGTCCATTCGTGCCCGTCGTGAATGGGCGCCGCGGCTTTCAAAACAGCCCCTGCACCAGGCCTGCCTCGTCAACGTGGATGGATTCCGCCGCAGGCGTCCTGGGCAGGCCCGGCATGGTCATGATGGTGCCACAGAGCACGACCACGAACTCGGCGCCGCCGGCAAGCTGGAGGTCGCGGATCGGCACCACGTGGCCGGTGGGCGCGCCCTTCAAGTTGGGGTCGGTGGAAAAGCTGTACTGGGTCTTGGCCATGCACACAGGGTACCGCCCGTAGCCGTTCGCCTGAAGCTCGCGGAAGCGGTCCCGCACGCGCGTCTCGGCGATGATGTCGTCGGCGCCGTAAATCGCGGTGGCGACGGTCTTGGCCTTGTTCCAGAGCGTCATGTCGAGGTCGTAGAGGGGCGCGAACTGGGACGCCCCCGATTCCGCGAGCCGCACGACGGCCTCGGCCAGCGCGTCCGCGCCGGCGGCGCCGTCGGCCCAGTGGCTGGAAACCACGGCCTCGACGCCGAAGGGCCGGACGGCGTCGGCGACGAAGGCGAGCTCGTCGTCCTCATCCGACGCGAACCGGTTGAGCGCGACCACGGCCGGCACGCCGAAGCTCTTCAGGATCCGGATGTGGCGGGCGAGGTTGGCGATTCCCTTCTCGAGCGCGTCCCGGTTCGGCTCTTCGATCGCGTCGCGGGCTGCGCCGCCGTGCATCTTCAAGGCCCGAAGGGTGGCGACGATGACGGCCGCGTCGGGACTGAGGCCGGAATTGCGGCACTTGATGTCGAAAAACTTCTCGGCGCCGAGATCCGCGCCGAATCCGGCCTCGGTGACCACGAATTCGGCGAGCTTGAGCGCGGTTCGGGTGGCGATCACCGAGTTGCAGCCATGCGCGATGTTGCCGAACGGCCCGCCGTGGATGAAGGCCGGGTTGTTTTCCAGCGTCTGGACCAGATTCGGCATGATCGCGTCCTTCAAGAGCACGGTCATCGGCCCGTTGGCCTTGAGATCGGCGGCGCGGATGGGCTCGCGGGCGCGGGTATAGCCGACGACGACGCGCCCGAGCCGCTCGTTCAATTCCCCCAAGCCCGCCGATAAGCAGAAGACGGCCATCACCTCGGACGCCGCGGTGATGTCGAAGCCGCTTTCGTGGGGAAATCCGTTGGTCGTGCCGCCGAGCCCGACGACGGCGCTGCGGAGCGCCCGGTCGTTCATGTCGACGACCCGGCGCCAGGCGATGCGGCGGAAGTCGAAGCCGAGCGCGTTGCCCCAGTACACGTGGTTGTCGATCATCGCCGCCAAAAGGTTGTGGGCGGCGCCGATGGCGTGGAAGTCGCCGGTGAAGTGGAGGTTGATGTCCTCCATGGGAACCACCTGGGCGTAGCCGCCGCCGGCCGCGCCCCCCTTGACGCCGAAACACGGGCCCAACGACGGCTCGCGCAGGCAAATCGCGGTCTTTCGCCCCCGCCGGTTCAACGCGTCGCCAAGCCCTACGGTGGTGGTGGTCTTGCCCTCGCCGGCCGGCGTCGGGGTCATCGCGGTCACCAGGATCAGCTTGCCGTCGGGCCGCTCGGTCAGGCGATCGATGTAACCAAGCGAAACCTTGGCCTTGTAGGGGCCGAAGCGATAGAGCGCGTCCTCGGGAATGCTTAAGCCCGCGGCGACATCCTCGATGGGGCGCATGGCGGCGGCGCGCGCAATCTCGATGTCCGGTTTTCCCATGGCTCGTCGTCTCCTCGGCGGTGGCGCTTTTTCCGGTTAGTCGGCTCCGGCGCGATTCCACGCGAGTGGACAACTCCCTACGCGCGCGGGTGGTCTCGGTCCGCCATCATCCGGGCCCGGCGCGCCCTTGGCAACCGCTTGGGCGGGGGCGGACGGGGGTGCGTTGCGCGTGGTCTCGACTATCCTATACTCGGGGAAATGGGCGCGGCCCCGCGGGTCCGCGCGCGGGGGAGGACGGGCCATGGCCGACTTCGATCTCGTCATTCGCGGCGGCACGGTCGTCACGGCGTCGGACAGCGTCATCGCCGACGTGGGCGTCAAGGACGGCGTCATCGAGGCGGTGGCGCGGAACCTGGGCCCGGGGACGCGCGAGATCGGCGCGGACGGCCTCTTGGTGCTCCCCGGCGGCGTCGACAGCCACTGCCACATCGAGCAGAAGTCGTCGATGGGCATCGAGACCGCCGACGACTTTTACTCGGGCACGGCGTCGGCGGCGTGCGGCGGCACCACCACCATCATGCCGTTCGCGCCCCAGATGCCGGGCCAATCGCTTCGCGCCGTCGTTCAGGACTATCGCGCCCGCGGCGACGCCAAGGCGGTGATCGATTACGCAGTCCACCTGATCGTCTCGGACCCGACCGAGCAGGTGCTCGGCCAGGAGCTGCCGGCGCTGATTGCCGACGGATACACGTCGTTCAAGATCTACATGACCTACGATGCGATGAAGCTCGACGACCGCCAGATCCTCGAGGTGCTGGCCGTCGCCCGGCGGGAGGGCGCGCTGGTCATGGTGCACGCCGAGAACAACGAATGCCTGGCATACTTGAGCGATCTGCTCATCCGCGCCGGTCACACCGAACCCCGCTATCACGCCACCGCGCGGCCGATGCCGGTGGAGCGCGAGGCGACCCATCGGGTGATCTCGCTGGCCGAGGTGATGGACGTTCCCATCCTGATCGTCCACGTCTCAGGCATCGAGGCCGCCGAGCAGATCCGCTGGGCCAAGACGCGGGGCCTCAGGGTCTACGCCGAGACCTGCCCGCAGTACCTGTTCCTGAGCGAGGACGACCTGGATAAGCCGGGACTCGAAGGGGCGAAGTTCATGTGCAGCCCGCCGCCCCGGGACAAGGGGAACCAGGAGAAGCTTTGGCGGGCCATCCAGACGGGGCTGTTCGACGTCTTCTCGTCCGACCACGCGCCCTACCGCTACGCCGGGACCGACGGCAAGCTCATGGACGGGCCGAACACCACCTTCAAGCGCATCGCCAACGGCGTTCCGGGGCTCGAGGTCCGGCTTCCACTGCTCTTCCACGGCGGCGTCGGCGCAGGCCGCATCGATTTGGGCACCTTCGTCGCGCTGACGTCGACAAATCCGGCGAAGATGTACGGCCTGCATCCCAGAAAGGGGACCATCGCGGTCGGCTCGGATGCCGACATCGCCATCTGGGACGCCGCCAAGGAGGTCACCATCACCCACGCCATGCTGCACGACGCCATGGACTACACGCCCTACGAAGGGATGACGGTGAAGGGGTGGCCCGTGATCACGATTTCGCGCGGAGACGTGGTCTGCGAGAACGGCGAGTTGACGGCGGCAAAGGGGCGAGGGCTTTTTCTTCCGTGCGCCAAGCCGGCCAGCGCCGAGCCTTCCGGGCGCCTAGTGACGGCGTTCAACGCCGCCGCCGGGCGGATGGAGGGCGCGGGCGCGTAACTCGAACGGGCCGACGCGAAAGGAACGCGGACAAGGGGGATTCGGTCGATGGCAAGGAAGATGACCGTCGCGGCGGCCCAGATGGGCCCCATCCAGCGCGCCGACGACCGCGCATCCGTGGTCGCGCGGCTACTCGAGCTGATGCGGGAAGCGCACGCCATGGGGTGCCGCTTCGTCGTCTTCCCCGAGCTTACGCTCACCACCTTCTTTCCGCGCTGGATCATGATGGACCAGGCCGATATCGACGCCTACTTCGAGGCCGAGATGCCGGGACCCGAGACCCGGATCCTGTTCGAGACCGCGGCCGAGCTCGGGATCGGCTTCCATTTGGGCTACGCCGAGCTTGCGCGTGAGAACGGCGCGCCTCGGCACTTCAACACTGCGATCGTGGTGGACGGCTCGGGCCGGATCGTCGGCAAGTACCGCAAGGTGCATCTGCCCGGCCACGCCGAGCCCGACAACACGCGCTCCGCCCAGCACCTCGAGAAGCGCTATTTCGAAGTCGGCAACCTGGGGTTCCCGGTGTGGCGCGCGTTCGGCGGCGTCATCGGCATGTGCATCTGCAACGACCGCCGCTGGCCCGAGACCTTCCGGGTGATGGGGCTTCAAGGCGTCGAGCTGGTGGCGCTCGGCTACAACACGCCGACCACCAACACCCAGACCTACGAGCCCTATCATCTGCGGATGTTCCACAACCACCTGGTGATGCAGGCGGGCGCCTATCAGAACGCAACCTACGTGGTGGCGGCGGCCAAGGCGGGCGTCGAGGACGGCCACGGGCTGATCGGCGGAAGCTGCATCATCGCGCCGTGGGGCGAGATCGTCGCCCAGGCCCAGACCGAGGACGACGAGCTGGTGGCCGCAAGAATAGATCTCGATCTCTGCACCTTCGGCAAGGAGACGGTGTTCAATTTCGCGGCCCACCGGCGCATCGAGCACTACGGTCTGATCTGCGAGCGGACCGGGGCCGAGCCGCCGCCCGAGTAGACGCGGCGCCCGAAAACCCTTGCCCGCCGCCTAGACCAGATCGCGGTCGAGCGGATCACGCGTTTAATGGGAACCGGGATGCCGCCGGACGAAGTCGAGATCGCCATCGTCGGCGCCGGTATCGCCGGCATCGCGACCGCGTATGCGCTCTGTACCGAACACGGGGTCCGCGATCTGCTGATCCTCGACCCCCGGGCGCCCATGAGCCTCACCACGGCGCGCTCAGGCGAGAACTACCGGAATTGGTGGCCGCATCCCACCATGGTCGCGTTCACCGATTCGAGCATCGATCTGATGGAACGGATCGCGCGCGAATCTGCGAACGCGATCCGCATGACCCGGCGCGGCTATGCGCTGGCGACCCGCGCGGATGACGTGGGCGGCCTGGTGGCGAGCCTGGAAGCCGGCTACGGCGCCGCCGCCGCGGGCCGCATCCGCGTGCTCGACACGGCGCGCGCGGGCGCGGCCTACGTCGATTGCGCCACCCACGGCGCCGAAGCGTGGGAGCTCGCGCCCGACGGAATCGACGTCATCACCGAGCCGGGCGCGATTCGCCGCCACTTTCCCCACTACGCCGAAGATATCCGCTGCGTCGTTCACGTCCGGCGCGCGGGCGACATCAGCGCCCAGCAGATGGGCCAGTTCATGCTCGAAGCGGTGCGCGGCATGGGCGGCAGGCTGAAGCTCGGCCGGCTCACCTCAGTGGCGGAGCGGAACGGGAAGTTCGCGCTTGAGGTGGAGACCGAAGAGGGAAGCGCACGGATTCTCGCCGAGACCTTGGTCGACGCGGCCGGGCCGTTCGTCGCCGAGGTGGCGGCCATGCTGGGCGTCACGCTTCCGACCGAGACGGTCTTCCAGCAGAAGATCGCCTTTCGCGACCGCGCCGCGGCGATCCCACGGCGCATGGCCTTCGCCATCGACCTCGATCCGCAGGTCCTCGACTGGACGGCCGAGGAGCGTGACCTGGTCGGCGCGGATCCGTCGAATGCATGGCTGACGGGCCGTTTCCCCGGCGGCATCCACTGCCGACCCGAAGGCGGCGAGGGCGCGGACTGGATCAAGCTGGGATGGGCCTTCAACCGCGCACCCACGGCGCCCCAGTGGGAGCCCGCGTGCGACGAGCGGTTCCCCGAGGTCGTGTTGCGCGGCGCGGCGGCGCTTCAGCCCGCGCTGAAGACCTATTACGGGCGCCTGCCGAAGGACCTGTCGCACTATGGCGGTTACTACGCCATGACGCCGGAGAACTGGCCCCTGATCGGCCCGATGGGGCCGGCGGGCGCGTTCGTCGTGGGCGCGCTGTCCGGTTACGGGACCATGGCGGCCGCGGCCGCCGGCGCGCTCTGCGCGGGCTGGATCGCCGGGGCGCAGCTTCCGGACTACGCCCTTACGCTCAGCCTCGCGCGGTACGCCGACGACGCGTTGATGGCGGAGTTGCGGGAAACCGAGAACAAGGGCATTTTGTGAAAACGGCCCCGCGCACCGGGAACGAGGCCTGAAATGGCGGGCACCATCGTAGGCGTCCTGAGCGTCTTTGATCCGGACGCCGACGAAGTTCCGGTCGTCTTCGATTCGCCCCACAGCGGGACTGCGTATCCCGACGACTTCGGCTGTATCGCACCGATGGCGAACGTGCGCACGTCCGAGGACGCCTTCGTCGACGAGCTTTACGCCGAAGCGCCGAGGATGGGCGCGACATTGCTCGCGGCCCACTTCCCGCGCGCCTACATGGACGCCGACCGCTCGGCGCTGGACCTCGATCCCGGAATGCTCGACGGCCCGTGGCCGGAGCCCCTCGCGCCCAGCCCGAGAACCACGCAGATGGGCAGCGGCCTCGTCTGGACGACGTGTATCCCCGGCATCCCCATGTACGACCGCAAGCTCTCGGTGGCCGAGGTCCGACGGCGCATCGAAACCTACTACAAGCCGTACCGCGCGGCCTTGGCCGCGGCCCTCGACGACAAGCGGCGCCGCTTCGGCCGGGTCTGGCACGTCAACTGCCATTCCATGGTGTCCGTCAGCTCCGTAAAAGGCCCCGAGGGGCGGGCGGGCCTGGAACGGCCGCATTTCATCCTGGGCGACGTCGACGGGAGCACTTGCGCGCCGGAATTCACCGATCTCGTGCGCGCGACCCTCGCCGGGTTGGGATACGAGGTCCGGATCGACGACCCCTACACGGCGGCCGAGCTCGTGATCGCCCACGCCGATCCGGCGAACGGGCGCCACGGCCTGATGATCGACATCAAGCGCGAACTCTACATGGACGAGGAGACCATCGAGCGTACGCACCGTTTCGCCGCCCTCAAAGCCGACGTCACCCGCCTGATCGAAGCGATCTGCAATTACGCCAGAAGCGCTTGAGGCGACGTGCCGCGAGGCAAAAAGCCGTAACGTGTGATGCGTGGCACTCGTTGAGACGAGAGTTCGCATTCCCGTCATGGCCGGACTCGTTCGGGCCATCCACGCCTTTGGGGACTGAGGCGTCTTGGAGATTCCGTGGATGCTCGCGACAAGCGTGGGCATGACGAACGGGGAAGGTCGTGGTTGTTCCGGCCCAGTTCCCGGAATGAAGACCGCTGGCCGGCCGCCTCAGCCTTCGTCGCCGCCGGCATAGCGATGCACGTGGAAGGGCTGCTTCGCGAGCCCGCCGCAGAACGACGCCACGACAGGC
>JAKZXM010000110.1:0-11359 GCA_047514975.1 Rhodospirillales bacterium | reverse complement strand
GGCGTGGTGCTCAGCCGCGACGAGCTCAACCAGCTCACCGGCGCAACCGGCGGCGGGCGCGCCGTGGACGTCCAGGTGACGCGGCTGCGCCGCAAGATCGAGCCCGATCCGCGCCTGCCCCGCTATTTGCGGACCATCCGCGGGCAGGGATACGTCCTGCATCCGGATTGATGGCCGGCGCCGGACCCCGGAAGCCATGACCAACCCGTTCATCATCAAGCGTTTCCTGCCGGGAAGCCTGTTGGGGCGCTCATTGCTCATCATCGTCGTCCCCCTCGTGCTCTTGCAGGTGGTGTCCGGTTTCATCTTCTACGAGAGCCACTGGGACAAGGTGACGCTGCGCCTCGCGCGCAACCTCGCCGGCGACGTCGCCGCACTGATCGATTTGATGAACCAAAACCCGGAAGCCTCGGACCGCAACTGGATCTTCGCGCTGGCCGCCAATCACATGCACATCTCGGCGACGTTTCGCGAGGGCGACGGGTTGATCGGGGGATCGGTGAAGGCCGAGGGCATCGTCGAGGAGATGCTGGTCCGCGCCATGCGCGAATACGTCGGACGGCCGTTCCGCATCGACACCCGCTCGATGTCCAGGCATGTCGCCGTCCACGTCCAGCTCGGCGAAGGCGTGCTCGAGATCATCACCACGCGCAAGCGCCTGTTCAGCTCGACCACTTCCATCTTCGTCATGTGGATGGTGGGGACCTCGATGATCCTGTTCGGGCTCGCCACCATTTTCATGCGCAACCAGGTCAAGCCGATCCGCAGGCTCGCGCTGGCCGCCGACACTTTCGGCAAGGGCCGCGACGCGCCCAACTTCAAGCCCGAAGGCGCCGACGAGGTCCGCCGGGCGGCGGCCGCGTTCATTGCCATGCGCGAGCGCATCCAGCGCCAGATCAGCCAGCGCACCGAGATGCTCGCCGGTGTCTCCCACGACCTGAAGACCCCGCTGACGCGCATGAAGCTCCAGCTCGAGCTGCTCGGCGCCGACGGCGGCGTCTCCGAGCTGAAAGGGGACGTGGGCGAGATGGAGCATATGCTGGAAGGCTATCTCGCGTTCGCGCGCGGCGAGGGCGAGGAACAGCCCGTGCCCACCAACCTGACCGCGCTTCTCGACGACGTGGTCACCCAGGCGCGGCGCAACGGCGCAACGGCCATCGATTACCATAGCGAGGGCGAGATCGTGTTGCCCGTCAAGCGCGCGGCGCTCAAGCGCTGCGTGACGAACCTCGTCGAAAACGCGACCCGTCACGCGGGCCACGTCTCGGTGCGGGCGGGCTCGCGCAAGGATGCGGTCGAAATCACCGTCGACGACGATGGCCCGGGCATCCCCGAAGATCAGCGCGACGAGGCGTTCCGGCCCTTCATCCGGCTGGAGCGCTCGCGCAAGCCCGGCACCGGCGGCGTCGGCCTCGGGCTCACCATCGCCCGCGACGTGGCGCGCGGGCACGGCGGCGATATCGAACTCGGCACCTCACCCAGCGGCGGCCTCAGGGTGCGCGTGCATCTCCCTACATAGAGCGGGTCGCGCCTGATCGGAACCGCGATACGGTTCCAATGACCGTGTGACTCCACTCGATTTCAATGGTGTAGACCAGATTCACGCGGCTGGCGGGTCGCGCCTACGCGATTACGGGCGGCCACGATTCGGTCTAGGCGCCGGGGGACGGGCGGCCTCGGGCCCGCCGGCGCCGCGCGCGAGACCGCAGAAGACCGCCATGGATTCGGCGCGCCGCAAGCCGGCGTCCAAGGCCGCCATGGTCTTGGCCATGTCGGCGGTGTCGTCGCGCAACCAGACGCGGAAGGCGTTCGCGTAGACCAGGGCCAGGCCCTTGACGCGCATGGCGCCCGCCGCGCCCGCCGATGAAAGCCCGGCGGCCTCGAGGGCCCAGGCAAGCGAACGCAGAAGCCGGGGCAGGACGCAGACAGCCGCGAACGGGTCGGCGGGTATGCCGCGCGCGATGGCGACGACGCCGCCCCTATGGGGGGCGAGGGCGTCGAAGCAGCGCATCAGCACGTCGAACAGCCGGTCACGCGCCGATTCGCCCGCGTCCGGTTCGACTCCCGCCAACACCTCGCGATCGACCCTTTCGATGAACCCGTTGATCAGTGCCACCTTGGAGGGAAAGACCGCGTACAGATCGGCGAGCGAAACCCCCGCCCGAGTGGCGATTTCGGCGAACGATGTCGCGATCCAGCCCTTCTCGGCCGCCGCCTCGAGCGCGGCGCCGATGATGCGCTGGGCGACATCCGCGTCCGTGCCCGGCTTCAGCGGTTCGCGTCCGCGCCGCCCGCCGCTTCGAGCACCGCTTCGACCACCCGGGGCTTTCGGTCCGCGCGCCATGGATTCCTCCGTATCCGCCGCCGTCATTTCCGCGGTCGTGAAACGTTGATTTCGAGTATAATGCTTCGCGTGCATCATGTGGAACCGAAGGCGTAAACTGGCCCCGCCGAGGGCAACTCGAGGACGGGCGGCGATCGATGGAAACGTCGGTCCGAGCTTGACGCGGATCGCCGCGAGTCAGCCGATGCTGGACCGCGAGGAAGAGCAGCGTCTGGCCCGCGAATGCGGCGCCGGCGATGCCGACGCGGCACGCCGCCTGGTGGCCAGCCACCTGCGCTTCGTGATCCGGATCGCCCGCCATTACCGCGATTCGGGCCTGCCCATGAGCGATCTGGTCCAAGAAGGGACCGTGGGCCTGATCCACGCGGTCCGCCGTTTCAACCCCGACCGCGGGGTCCGCCTGTCGACCTACGCCATGTGGTGGATCCGCGCGGCGATGCAGGACTACGTGGTCCGCTCGTGGTCGATCGTGCGGGTTGGAACCACGACCACCCAGAAGGCGCTCGTCCTGCGGCTGAGAAGGTTGACGGCCGAGCTGGTGAACGGGGCCGAGGGGTTGAGCGACGAGATCGTCGCGCGTCTGGCGGCGAGCTTCGGGACCACCGCGGCGGAGGTCGTGGCGCTGGCGTGGCGCATCTCGGGCGCCGACGAATCCCTCGACCGGCCGATCGCCGACGATGATGGCGGGCGCACCCGGCCCCCCCTGGGCGAGTGCATGGCGAGCGACGCACCAACGCCCGAAGAAGCGCTGGCCGAGAAGAGCGAATGGCGCCTCGTGCGCGAAACGATCGCCAAGGCGCTCGCCCTGTTGCCGCCGCGAGAACAGTTCATCCTCCGCAAACGCTACTTCGAGGACGTCCGTCAAACCTTCGATGCCATCGGCGTCGAGATCGGGCTCAGCAAGGACCGCGTCCGCCAATTGGAGGCGGCGGCGCTCGCCAAGTTGCGAGAGGTGCTCAGCCCGGCACTCGCGGGTCGCAACCCGTAGCGCAATCTCCGTTGCAGCGAATCCGCCCGCACGCCGGCCTAATCGGCAAGTTCGCGCGATCGCCGCGCGGCCTCGGCGACGGCGCGCTCCATCAGCGCCGCCATGGCGCCCTCGGCCATCAGCACCGCCAGCGCCGCGGCCGTGGTGCCGCCGGGGCTGGTGACGTTACGGCGCAAGGTCTCCGGCGAACCCGGCGATGCGTCGAGCAACGCGCCCGCGCCGATGATCGTCGCCCGCGCCAGGCGTTGAGCCAATTCGGCGGGCAGACCGGCGGCGGCGCCCGCATTGGCGAGGCATTCGACCAACAAAAAGACGTAGGCCGGGCCGCTGCCGGACGTCGCCGTGACGGCGTCGAGGAGGGATTCGTCCTCGATCCAGACCACCTCGCCCACGGCCTCGAGCAGGGTATTGCAGAGCTTGCGCGCGGGCTCGGAGACGCGGGCGCTGGCGGTCGCAACCGTGATGCCGCGCCGCACGGCGGCCGGCGTGTTCGGCATGCTGCGGACAATGGCGGCCGCGTCTCCCAGGTGGCGCTGGAAGGTGGCGATGCTCTTCCCCGCGGCGATCGAAAGGACGGCGGCGCCCGCGCCCGCGAACGGTGCGTATTCGCCGACGATCGCATCCATCCCCTGGGGCTTGACCGCGAAGACCACCGCTTGCGGATCGAACCGGGCCGGAATTTGCGCCGGCCCGGCCACCACCTCGACACCGAAGCGTTCGCGCGCTTGCGCCGCGGCGTTCGCCTCGGGCTCGACGACCGTCACCTGGTCCGGACGGAAGCCGGCTTCCAGCCAGCCTTCCACGAGCGCGCCCCCCATCTTTCCGCAGCCGACGAGAAGGACGGCGGCCATTACCCCGCCCTCAGGCTTCGCCGACGGGCTCGAGCAGGGCGGCCTGCGCGGCATCGGCCGCGCTCTTGCCCCCCCAGATCACGTATTGGAAGGCGGGGTAGAAGCGATCGCACTCGGCGACCGCGCAGTCCAGCAGGTCCTCCATCTGGCCCAGGCTGGGGACGGCGACTCCGCGAAGCGGTAGCGCATAACGGAAGAGGGGAAGACCGTCGGCCTCCCACAGGCCGAAGTGGCCGAACCACGTCTTTTCGTTGATCAGGGCAAGCAGTTCGTGGACCGGAGGCCGCTTGGCGGGCGGCACGCGCATGTCGAAGGCGCAACTGAAATGAAGGGCTGCGATCGAATCGTTCCACGCGAAATGAAGGCTGAAATCACACCAGCACCCCGGCGCCTGCGCGACCATTTCGTCGTCGGCGCGTCTATCGAAGATCCAGTGTTTCGCCTGCACCACGCTCTCCACCACGTCGATGGGGTTCATGGCGACCGCGCCGCCTCGCTCTGTGGACAGCCTCATGGCGCTTCACTCCGGTCATCCGGCGGTCGGGAATCGCGCGCGCGCCGGATGGATTGCGAGGAATGATGGAAAAGATAACCCTATATATTGTGGTTATTTTCCGACAATGCACAAATTGTAGCCTGCCAAAAGGCCATTGCGAACGCAAGGGCCAATGCGAACGCAAGGACCGAATCGCGGCGGCGCCTTCGAACCCTGTGGACGAATGGCGCGGCCCGCGCGCGCCGTTTGCGCCGGCGCCAGCGGGATACGGTTGGCGGCGGTTCAGCCCTTGGTGCGGCGTCGGGAGGGTGCGGCGGACCGTCGCGTGCCCTTGGTCGGGGGGGCTTTTTTCCGGGTCCTCGCGGCGGCCGCGCGGCCGGGCGCGGCCGGGGCCAACATAACTTCGAGCGCGGCAAGGCGCCGGGCGAGGCGTTCTTGCTCGGCGCGCGCCTCGGCCGCCATCGCCCGGACGGCGTCGAATTCGTCGCGCGGCACGAGATCGAGAGACGCCAGGCGCCGTTCGACGAACTGGCGGGTGAGGGCCTCGAGCTCTTCCTTGATGCCCACCACGGCGGACGCCGCGCCCGACGCGACGCGCGACAGATCGTGAAGCAAGGAGTTCCGCGTTTGCATTTCCATCCGACCTTGTGCTGCGAGGGAGGGGGGCGCCGGCGGCGATTATGGGCGGGCACCGGCGGCGCGGCAAGCGGGCCGCGGCTTGCGGGTCGCATCGACGGGACCTATAAGTCGCCCAAGACATCGGGTGCGGGAGATCGGCGGAATATGTTCGTCGTTACCGGCGGCGCCGGGTTCATCGGTTCCAACGTCGTCGCGCGGCTGGACGACGACGGGCGCGGTCCGATCGCCGTATGCGACCGGCTTGGAAGCGGCGAGAAATGGCGAAACATCGCCAAGCGGGAAATCGCCGATCTCGTCCCGCCCGAAGACCTGTTCGATTACCTGGATGCTGAGCGCGCGGCGGTCGAGACGGTGGTGCACATGGGCGCGGTCTCCGCCACCACCGAGGGCGACGTCGATT
Source organism: Rhodospirillales bacterium (assembly GCA_047514975.1). GTDB lineage: Bacteria > Pseudomonadota > Alphaproteobacteria > Rhodospirillales > JASLLV01 > JASLLV01. Next base: position 5,641 of record JAKZXM010000110.1, on the reverse strand, counting down.
TGATCGTCGCCAACAACTTCCGCCTGTCGGTCGCGCTCTGGGACTGGTGCGCCGCCAACGCGGTCCGGTTCATTTACGCGTCCTCGGCCGCGACCTACGGCGACGGCAGCCAGGGCTTCGACGACGACCCCGCACCGGCGGCGCTCGCGCGGCTCAGGCCCTTGAATCCCTATGGCTGGAGCAAGCACCTGTTCGACCGAACGATCGCCCGGGCCGTCGCCGATGACCGGCCGCGTCCACCCCAGTGGGTCGGGATGAAGTTCTTCAACGTGTACGGCCCCAACGAATACCACAAGGGAGCGCAGCAGAGCGTGGTGGCGCAGATCTACCCCGCCGCCGCCGCCGGCCGCGCCGCCAAGCTGTTCCAGTCGCACAGCCCCGACTATGCCGACGGCGGCCAGTTGCGCGACTTCGTCTGGATCGATGACTGCGCCGACATGGTCTCGTGGTTCCTCGACCATCCGGAGGTGAGCGGCCTGTTCAACTGCGGGACCGGCAAGGCGCGCTCCTTCGCCGATCTCGCGGGTGCCGTCTATCACGCGCTCGGCAAGGAGCCGGACATCGAATACGGACCCGCGCCCGAGGCGATCCGCGACCACTACCAGTATTTCACCCAGGCCGAGATGGGCCGGCTCGGGGACGCGGGCTATCCCTTGGACCGGTTGACCGCGCTCGAGGACGGAGTCACCCACTACGTCCAGGGGTTCCTCAGCGCCCCGGACCGGTACCGCTGAGGCGGGCCTGAGCGGCTCGGCCGATGCCCTTTCCCGACATCGATCCCATCGCCATCGCCCTCGGGCCCTTTGTCGTTCGCTGGTACGCGCTCGCCTACATCACCGGGCTTCTGGTCGGCTGGTGGCACGTGCGCCGGCTGGCGCGCACCGTCCCGGACGCCGTCCAGGTGCGCGACTTCGACGATTTCGTCGTCTGGGCGACGGTCGGCGTCGTCATCGGCGGGCGGCTCGGCTACGTGCTGTTCTACCGGCCCGAGTTCTACCTGGAACACCCGCTGGCGGTTCTCCAGGTCTGGCAGGGCGGAATGTCGTTCCACGGCGGCGGTCTCGGCGTGGCGCTGGCGCTCGTGTTGTACGCGCGTCGGCGCCGGCTGCGCGCGCTCGCGCTCTTCGACATCGTCAGTTGCGCCGCCCCCATCGGCCTGTTCTTCGGCCGCGTCGCCAACTTCATCAACGCCGAGCTGTTCGGCCGCATCACCGACGTGCCCTGGGCGGTGATCTTCCCGACCGGCGGACCCGCGCCCCGGCACCCGAGCCAGCTATACGAGGCCGCGCTCGAAGGCGTGGTCTTGTTCGTCGTCCTCAACATCTTGTGGCGGCGCCCGCGCGTGCGAACGCGGGTCGGCGCGGTTACGGGCGCATTCCTCGTCGGCTATGCCGTCGCCCGCGCCATCGCCGAGCTTTTTCGCCAACCCGACGCGCACCTCGGCTTCCTCGTGTTCGGCACCACCATGGGACAGTGGCTGTCGCTACCGATGCTTCTCGTGGGCCTGTTCCTGATTCTTCGCCCCGCGCCCCAACACCCGTCCGGCCCGGCGCGCGATTGATCGAATCGCCAGGGATGATCCGACGCGAACATGGAATGCACCCTTGGGTGAACGTATTCAGAGCTACAAGGCCGATTGTCCGGGACAGGACGGACCATGGGTGGATACGTAGGGGCTGAGCACGCGTTTCACGATGCGGAGTTCGTCCGCTGCTGGCGCTAGATCCCGCTTACGGAGGGGACTGCATGTACGGCAGGGGATGACCCCGAGCGGACAATTCGTTTCCCTCGCCGACTTTTACGACTCGGCCGACGATTCGGGTGCTCTCGCCGTTCGATCGGAATCAGGGCTGGCCGTCCCCGTGCCGCCGGAGGCCTCGGCGCCGACATGCTTCTCGGTTCCGCCGAGGTTCCCGCGAAGTCGCAACGTACCACCTTCGTTGATCACGTCGCCGCCGATATCTCCGCGAATATCGATGACGGCCTCCGGCCCGATGGTGACATCGCCGCCGATGTGTCCGCGAATCTCGAAGATGGCCCCCGCCTCCACGGTTACGTTTCGCCCGATTTTTCCCTTCACCTGGACCGAAATTCCGCGCGTGACCACGACGTCGCCGCCGATATCGCCGCGAAAGCTGGAATCCGTCGCGAATCGCATGTCGCCCGCGACATTGCCTTTCACCGAGCCCTCGTCCGAAATTCCCGGCCCGAACACCTTGAGCGCGCGAAGCGCCAGCACCAAGGCGACGACCATCGCCGGCCATTGGACCCACCAATTGTCCGAGGAGATCAGATCGACGACGAAAAGAAACGCGAGGATCACGCCGAGCTGCGCGGCGCGGATATGGAAGCGTCGAATCCGCACCGCCTTCGCTTGGGATCGATCTCCGGGCGCGCGCGCGGCTTCGATGGGCGGCCGGTCATCCGGGGGCCGGGATTCGCCGCTCACGGCACCCGCGTCCAATTGTACCCGGTACATGCGCACGGGCTCGGCGATGTTCTTGACCTTCCGTTCGCCCAGGTATTCGAAACCGAACCCGAGCTTGTTCTTAATTTGATCGTGAACCGACGCCGATATGCAGATTCCGCCGGGGTCCGCGACGCTTTGCAATCGGGCGGCCACGTTGACCCCGTCGCCGTAGATTTCGTCCCGGTCTACCATGACGTCGCCAAGGTTGACGCCGATCCGAAACCGGAGTCTGCGCCTCTCCGACAAGCCCTCGTTTCGCGCCTTGAAGTCGCGCTGTACGTCCACCGCGCAGCTCAGGGCATGGAGGACGCTGGCGAAGTCCGCGAGTATGGCATCGCCGGCAACGTGCACGACCCGACCCGAATGGCCTTCGATCGCAGCCCCAAATTCGTCGAGAAAGGCCACCAGCGTTCGGTGCGTCCCCTCCTCGTCCTCCTCCGCATTCGGCTGTAACCGGCGACGTCGGCATACAGGATTGCGGCTAGTTTCCGTTTGATCTTCGGCGGTTCCATCGCGCCCACTCCACCCGGTCAAACCGGTCGCGATTTCCGTCGCGCCATGTCTACCGTATTATCCGTTTGAGCGGAACCGGCCCACACCCTCTCCCGGGCACCCAGGGCATCGTAGGATCGGGGCGGTCGGGGGCGCATCGCAGGCTGCCGGCACCGACAATTCCGGGGACCCCGAGGACCGTCGCAGGGTCAACTGAAACCGTGAAGGGGAGCCAAGCGTGGCGGACCTCGACCGTGACTTGAGGCGCCTGATCGCCCACCACGGGCCGCTCAGCGTCGCCGAGTATATGGCCGTGGTGCTGGTCCACCCCCGTTCCGGGGTCTACACGGCACGCGATCCGATCGGCGCGGGTGGCGACTTCATCACCGCGCCCGAGGCAAGCCAGGTGTTCGGCGAGCTGGTCTCGGCCTGGTTCCGGGTGGTCTGGCGCGCGATCGGGGCGCCCGATCCGGCTCTCCTCGTCGAGCTCGGTCCGGGGCGCGGCGCGTTGATGGCGGATTTCCTGCGCGTTTCCGCGACCGATACCGAATTCCGTCAAGCACTTCGCCTGTGGCTGGTGGAAGCGAGCCCGGCGATGCGCGCCGTGCAGCGCCGGTCCCTGGGCGCGGCCGAGGCGAGCCCGCCCCCGTCCTGGTGCGAGACTTTCGCCCAGGTTCCCGACGGCGCCGTGATGCTGCTCGCCAACGAGTTCTTCGACGCGCTGCCGGTCCGCCAGTTCCAGATGACGGCCTCGGGCTGGCGCGAGCGGCGGATCGACGAGGCCGCGAACGGCGGCGGATTCCGGTTCGTGTTGTCCGCGCCCTCGGGCGCGGCCGCCCTGATTCCCGCGCGCCTGGCGAGCGCCGCGGAAGGGTGCGTCGTCGAGGTGTCGCCGGCCCGAATCGCGCTGGCATCCCAGATCGGCGAACGCGTCGCCCGTTTTGGCGGAGCCGCGCTGATCGTCGATTACGGCGCGTGCGAAAGCGGAACCGGCGACACGCTTCGCGCGGTGCGCAGGCACGCCTTTCACCCTGTTCTCGAGGATGCGGGCACGGCCGATATCAGCGCCCACGTCGATTTCGCGGCCCTCGCTGAAGCCGCGAACGAGGCCGGCGCACGCGTCTTCGGCCCCATCGCCCAGGGACCGTTTCTCGAGCGCCTCGGGGCCCGGGAACGTGCCTGCGCGCTGATCGCGAACGCGACGCCCGAAGTCGCGGCCGGGATCGAGAGCGGGCTCCGCCGCCTCGTCGACGCCGAGGCCATGGGCGCGCTTTTCAAGGCCGTCGCCATCGTCGCCCCCGGCGCACCGCCGCCGCCCGGCTTCGAATGATTCCGGCCGGCCACACTTGGCGCGCGCCGATGCGCGGCTTTGCCCTTGGCCGCCAAGGCGCGATCGACGGATAATCGGTCCATGATCAAGGCGAGCACCATGATCACCGCAAGCACCATCGAATCGCTGAACGGCGTCCGGCACGCGTTCTTCACCCGCGACGGCGGCGTCAGCGAGGGCCATTTCGCCAACCTAAACTGCGGCTTCGGCTTGGGCGACGAGCGCGAGCGTGTCGCCGAAAACCGCCGCCGGGCGATGCGCGGCTTGGGGCATTCGGGCGACGATCTGGTGACCGTGCACCAGGTCCACTCGGCGACGGCCATCAGCGTCGAGAGCCCGTGGGTTCCGGCCAACGCCCCCGTCGCCGACGCCATGGCGACCCGGACCCCTGGAATCGCACTGGGCGTGCTTTCGGCCGATTGCGCGCCGGTGCTTTTCGCGGACGCGGACGCGGGCGTCGTCGGCGCCGCCCACGCGGGCTGGCGGGGTTTGCGCGCGGGCGTCCTCGAGGCCACGCTTCAAACGATGATCGATCTCGGCGCCGGGGTGTCCGCGATCGCCGCCGCCGTCGGCCCTTGCATCGGGCGGGATTCCTACGAAGTGGGGCCCGAGTTCCACGCCGAATTCCTCGCGGACGACGCGGGCAACGGCGATTTCTTCGTCGCCGACAGCGCAAGCACGCTATTCCGGTTCGATCTTGCGGGCTATGCGGTCCGCCGCCTGAAGGACGCCGGCTGCGCAACCGTCCAATGCGTTGAAGGCGATACCTTCGCCGACGAGGCGCGGTTCTTCAGCTACCGGCGAAACGCGAAGCAAGGCGTCTCCGATTACGGGTGCAACCTGTCCGCCATCGTGCTCGGCGGTTGAGGATCGTCCAAACCGTGCCTTACCTCATCATCCTCGTAATCGTGGCCCTCCTCGCGCTCCTCGTCTCCTGCGCGCTATTTATGGCTTAGTACCCACTATCACGGTACGATGGCACGAGTGGCGGCCTTGGGCGAGCCTTCGACTAGGAGCGCGGCTCGAAGTGATGCCGATCATCACGAGGGCCGTGTGACGACGTCCGAGGTTCGCCCAAGGCCGCCCGATGGGTCGCTATTCGCGCCTTTTGGCGGGCGTCGGCGCCGCTTGCCGATGTCTGGGCATCGCCCGCGCGACGCCTCCTACCCAAAAGACGCGAAAAGACGATCACACGTATCATCCTACCGTGATAGTGGGTACTGAGCCGGGGGCGTCGTGGCGACACGCTTTCTCCTCCTGGGCGCGGTGGTCGTCTTGGCGGCCTGCGGCGCCGTCCCGAGGCCGTTCCACCTGCCCGCCGATGCGCCGCCCAACGCGCTCGCCGCCCC
>JAKZXM010000109.1:0-6814 GCA_047514975.1 Rhodospirillales bacterium | reverse complement strand
CGAGCACTTTCTCGGGCACCCCGCGCACCATCTCGGTATCGATGTAGCCGGGCGCGATCGCGTTGACCGTGATGCCCCGGCCGGCGCCTTCGAGCGCGAGCGCCTTGGTGAACCCGTGGATGCCGGACTTGGCGGCCGAGTAGTTGACCTGGCCGAACTGGCCGGCCTGGCCGTTGATCGAGCCGACGTTCACGATCCGGCCGAAGTTGCGCTCGCGCATGCCTTCGATCACGCACCGCGACATGTTGAAGCACGAGCCCAGGTTGGTGTCGATGACGGCCGTCCAATCCTCGTGCGCCATCCGGTGCAGCGTGCCGTCGCGGGTGATGCCGGCGTTGTTGACCAGGATATCGACCGGACCCAGATCCTCGGTCACCTTGGCGACGCCGTCGCGGCACGCCGCGAAGTCGGAAACGTCCCACTTGTAGACGGGGATGGCGGTCTCGTCGTTGAAAGCCTTGGCCGCCTCGTCGTTGCCGGCGTAGACCGCGGCGACGCTGTGGCCGGCGTCCTTCAAGGCCACCGAGACGGCGCGGCCGATACCGCGCGTGCCGCCGGTTACGATCGCAACGCGTCCCATGTCGTCCTCCATTGCTGTCGTCGGGTTATCGGATCGCCCGGCCACCGCCGGGCGGCGGAAGCGTCGAGGCGGGATAGAGCGGATCACGTTTGATTGGAACCGCGATGCGGTTCCAATCAAACGTGTGAATCCGCTCGATCTCAATAGTGCTGACCAGATTCACGCGCCCGCTGGATCGCCGCACGCGATTCCGACCGACCGCGATCTGGTCTAGCGGCGGCGCTCCCGCCCTCGGACGGATTCGCGCCCTCAGTCGCGGGCCAGGCACATGGCGATCCCCATGCCGCCGCCGATGCACAGCGTCGCCAGTCCCTTCTTGGCGTCGCGCCGGCGCATCTCGTAGAGCAGGGTCACCAGGATTCGCGCGCCCGACGCGCCGACGGGGTGGCCGATCGCGATGGCGCCGCCGTTGACGTTCAGGCGCTGGGGATCGAAACCCAAGTCGCGGCCGACGGCCAGCGACTGGGCGGCGAAGGCCTCGTTCGCCTCGATCAGGTCCACGTCGTCGACGCTCCAGCCGGCCTTCTCGAGGGCCGCCCGGCTCGCCGGGATCGGACCCGTGCCCATGACCGCCGGATCGACGCCCGCGGTCGCCCACGAGACGATTCGCGCCAAGGGCTCGATGCCGCGCGTCCGGGCCTCGGCGGCCGGCATCGCCACCACGGCCGCGGCGCCGTCGTTGATGCCGGACGCGTTGCCCGCGGTCACGGTCCCGTCCTTGGCGAAGGCGGGCCGCAGCTTGGCCAGCGTGTCCGGCGTCGTGCCGTGCTTCGGGTATTCATCGGCCTCCACGACGTCTTCGCCCTTTCGGGTCTTGATGGTCACCGGCGTGATCTCGTCCGCGAACACGCCGGCCTTCTGGGCGGCCTCGGCCTTCTGCTGGGACGTGGCGGCGAACGCGTCCTGGTCCTCGCGCGAGATCTGCCACTTCTCGGCGACGTTCTCGGCCGTCACACCCATGTGATAGCCCTTGAAGCAGTCCCACAGGCCGTCCCTGATCATGGTGTCGATGATCTGGACGTCGCCCATCTTGGTGCCCGAGCGCAGGTGCATGCAATGCGGCGCCAGCGACATGTTCTCCTGGCCGCCGGCGACGACGATCGCGCAATCGCCGAGGCGAATCGCCTGCGCCCCCAAGGCGACGGAGCGCAGGCCCGAGCCGCACATCTGGTTGATGACGTAGGCGGTCCGCTCCACCGGCACGCCCGCCGCGACCGCGGCCTGACGCGCCGGATTCTGGCCGGTTCCGGCGGTCAGAATCTGGCCCATGACCACTTCCGATACGTCGGCCGGCTCCACCTCGGCGCGCGTCATCGCCGCCTCGATGGCGATCTGGCCCAACTCGTGGGCCGGAATGTTTGCAAGGGCGCCGCCGAACGAGCCCACCGGCGTCCGAGCCGCGCCGGCGATGACGATCTCTGAATCGGAATCGGCCATATCGGATGTCCTCCTTTGCGCGGCACGCATCCCGGGCGCCCGGACGGCGCCCACGGCGATCTCAACCGGGTCGTCGGTGGCTGGCGTTCACCAGGTCTCGTCCGTTATAGGCGGGCGACATACCGCGTTCAATGTCGGATTGCTGCACCGCGGCAAAATTCATGCTGCGGTGCGGCCCAGCCAGTCCGCGAGCGGGCGGTAGAGGACTTTGGCCGCGCTCGAGCCCGCCACCATTCCGATGTGGCCGGCGGGAACGACGCGCGATTCGGCGCCCGGAATCGCCGCCGCCAAGGCTTGGGCCGAGGCCGGCGGGACGATCCTGTCGCGCTCGGGCACGACGACCAAGGTGCGCGCCCGGACATCGCCGGCAACGACGGCCTCGCCGGCGACGCGCCACGTTCCCAACGCCGGCCGGTTTTCCACGTACCAGCCGATCAGGCACTCGATCGCCGCGGGTCCGGCCAGCGCCACCCCGTCGTTGAGCCAGTCCTCGAGCACCACGAACTGGCGCGCGCGCTCGGCCTTGGGATCCAGGCGGGCGAAACGGCGGAACTTCTCGGCCGTCGCATAGGGAGCGAGGCTCGCGAACAGGGCTTGAATCAGATCCACCGGCAAAATTCCCAGCACCCGAACGAGGTCTCGCAGGTGCGGTGCCGCAGTGCGAAGAAGCGTGGCCTTGGCCATGCCGGCGGCGTGGAAGTCCCACGGCGCCGCCAGGGTCACCAGCGAGCGCACGTCTTTGGGCCGGCGCCCGGCGAGCGCGACCGCGAGCAACCCGCCCATACAGTAGCCGACGACGTCGACCGCCCCGCCGCCGAGCCGGCGCGCCACCGCGAGCGCCTTTTCCAAGCGCCCGGCGATGTAGTCGCCGAGCGAGAAGCCGCGTTCCCGCGTATCCGGCGCCCCCCAGTCCACCAGGAGCGGCCGGAAGCCCGCGCCGGCGAGGAAACGGAGCAAGCTTCGTCCCTCGGCGAGGTCCAGGATGTAGGCCCGGTTGATCAGCGAGGGCACCACCAGGACGGGCGCGCCGCCGGCCGCGCCCTTGTCCCCGTAATCGAGAAGCCGGGTCGACCCCTCGCTCCACAGCAAGCTCGGCTCGCACGCCCAGCGCGCCCCGGGGTGGCGGTGGTAGGCACCGACGCCGCGCGCGAAGTCACCCATACGCCGGCGCGCTTGATCGTCGACGGCGCGGGCGAAGGCCTCAGGTTCGACTTCGGCGAGGGCCGCGGCGAGTTCGCGCCCCCGGCCCTCGAGTTCCGGTCTCCAAAGCGGCAAGCCGCTTCTCAACGAGGGCAAGGCGGCGCGCGAGCTCATCCACGTCATCACCTGGATCGCGACGTGGAGGGGAAGCGGCCGGGGACCGAGACGCGGCGCCCCCGGGCTTCGCGCGTCCTTCGTCGGTCCGGCCGGTCGGCGTTTCGTCATCGGCGGCCCGTCCTCGGCCTCTTGCCTCGCGATCGCGCGCTCCCGCGCCGGGCGCCTCGGGCGCCGTCGTCGCGGGCGCGACGGCGGCGAGAAGGGCGGTGGCGCCCGAGTTCATGAGATCGATCGCGCGCGCCGTGAGCTCGGCCAACTCCTCGTCGTCGGCGAGCGCCGTCAGTTGCGCCTGCCACAGATCCAGATAATTTCGCGCCAGCGCGTCCAGGTCCGGCGGTTTCGACATCGCACCGTGTCCTCGAGCGTATCGGGCACTATACCGCCGCCGGCAAGGGCGCGGAAACTTTCATTGCATTGCAGCATAAACGACGCGAAAATGGGCGCGTCCTCCGCGTGAGAAGCGTATGCGGCCGAAAGCACCTGTTGATGGGACAAGAATCGCGCCCGGACGATCAGCCGATCAAGATCAAGAAATACGCCAACCGGCGCCTCTACAACACCGCGACCAGCAGCTACGTGACCCTCGACCACCTGGCGAAGATGGTCAAGGAAGGCGACGACTTCGTCGTCCAGGACGCCAAATCGGGCGATGATATCACGCGCACGGTGCTGACCCAGATCATCGTCGAGGAGGAATCCAAGGGCGAGACCTTGCTTCCCATCAGCTTCCTGCGCCAGCTCATCCGCTTTTACGGCGATAGCCTGCAAGCCCTGGTCCCGCGATACCTCGAGTACAGCATGCAATCGTTCGCGCGCAATCAGGAGAAGATGCGCGAGAACATCCACGAGACCATGAACGGGCTGTTCCCGTTCGGCCAGTTCGAGGAGATGGGCAAGCAGAACCTCGTCCTGTTCGAGAACGCGATGCGAATGTTCCCGCCCGTCTACGACGAAGGCGAGGGACCCAACGGCGCGGCGGAGGCGAAGGACCGCCAGGCGGACAACGGTGACGACCGCCCCCGGCACGGGCTCCGGGCCGGCTCGGGCGACAGCGCCGAGAACCAGATCCAAGAGCTTCGCGCGCGCCTGAACGAGATGCAGGACCGCCTCGACAAGGTGGTGCCGCGCTCGGACGAGCCGGCGTAGAACATTCTCCGTTTCCCGAGACCAGATCGCGGTCGCTGGGTTTCGCCGTCATGCCCGTGCTGGTCACGGGCATCCACGGAATCAGCGGAACGCTTGGGATCCCAAAGACGTGGATCGCCGGGACACGCCCGGCGATGACGCGAAGAGCGACGGATGGGCGAACCGAGTCCGGGTCGTCTCGGCCGCCCGGCGCGCGGTCAACGCGCCCGCATCGTTCAATCGGCGGCGGCGCTCGATTCGGCCGCGAGGCCGAGATCGGCGAGCGCACGGGCCAGTTTCCCCAGGGTCTCGCGATCCTCGATATCCATATACGGCCGCCTCAGGTGCCCGCCGTACCGGCCCAGGATGTTCATGCACGCCTTGACGGTCGGATAGATTCCCCGGCCGAACTTGAGGTCGATCTCGTAAAGACCCTCGATGACGCGCTCATGGCGGCGTCCCTCGGTCCAGCGCCCGGCGCCGGCGTGGTCGTAGTACGCGACCACGTCCGAGCCGCAGATGTTGGCCATCATCGAGACGAATCCGACCCCGCCGCGCGCGAGGATCGCGTTTCCGTACGGCTCCATGCCGGTGAAGTACGCGATCTGGTCGCCGACCCGCTTGAGGGTCTCGCTCGCCTGGTAGAGGTCCTTGACGCTGTCCTTCATGGCGACGATCGCATCGAACGCGGCAATGCGTTCCATGAGCGCCGCGTCGAGGTTGACCTGGGTCCGCTTGGGGTTGTTGTAGACCATGATCGGAAGACCGACGCCCGCGACCGCCTCGAAGTGGGCGACGACCTCGTCCGCGCTCGGCAGCACGTAGGGCGGAGGCAGGACCATCGCCCCGGCGCACCCCGATTTCGCCGCCCGTTCCGTCAACGCCACCGCATGGCGCGTGCTCATCGAAGAGGTTCCGGCCAGAAGCGGCACCCGATCCGCGATCTGATCCTTCGCGACCTCGAGAAGACGCGACACCTCGTCGTCGGCGAGCGAGTACCACTCGCCGGTCGAGCCGGCGACGATTATGCCGTGGACGCCTTCAGCGATCAGAAGATCGATCACCTTGCGAAAGGCCGCTTCGTCGATCTCCTCGGTTTTGGTGAACGGCGTGACGATGGGCGGGAACACGCCCTTCCAATCGGTTCTCAGCGAACTCATCTCGCACTCCTCGGCTGATCCGAACCGAGCCTTCGTCGCCGGTCCGGTTCCGCGACACGGTAGCGCGATCGTAAAGCGGATCGCGATTGATAGGAACCGCGATGCGGTTTCTATCAAACGCGCCGATCCGCTCGAACTCCATGGTGACGACCAGATCGTGGTCGGGTGGAATTGCCCGCGGCGATCCGCTCCGGGGCGCCGTCGCTTGCAATTCCGCGCCCTCGGAATTCGTTGCCCGGCGTCTGGAATTGCGCTTCCGCGCGCCCTATCATGGCCGTCGGCCGCGTTCGAGAAGGGAGGCTCGCAACCGTGGCAACCGTCGGTCCGGCACCCGGTATTTCGGGCGTCCGCACCCCGATCGGCAGCGCGCCGAGGTCGGATCGCGTTGTGGCACCGGTTTCGGCGCCGGGCTCGGCCGGCCGCGAGACCGCGCCCGGAACAAGCGCGCCCGCGCCGGGTGCGGACGCGTCGAACACCGCCTTCCTGGCCCAACTCTTCGTACAGGAAAACGACGCCGGGCCCCCGCAAGACCACCTCGCGTCCTTTCGCGTGGGCCATTCGGCCTACCGGGCCGCGCAAGCCATCGCCAATTCGGCGACCGCAGACCGCGCAGCCGACGCCGTTTTCGGCCCCAGGAACATCCTCGACCTCGTGGTGTAAAGGACCGACGACGCCTCGGCCCATTTTCCGTTCAAGCGGAATCGGCCCGGACGGCGGTGTGATTCCACGAACGAGGGCGATGCTCGAGGTGTGATGTCTCAATAGGTTGTCCACTTGGTCCCGACCGAGGAGACGGATGTTGTCACGCATCTGTTTTCTAGGAGGGACCGAATGGACGTCCACAGGAATGCTCCTCCGACGCCGGCCGATCGAGAGGCGACGGTGCGTCGTGTCATCGTGGGCGGGCGGACGCCGAAGGCCGTTGGCGAAGCCGTAGGCGTCTGTCGTGCACGGTCTACAAGTGGATCCGGCGCTTCCGCGCGGTGGGCGGTCGCGGGCCGGGATTCACCTTGGCTGACCCGTCGTGGCCCCGCCAATCGGGTGATGAATTTCTCCATTCAACGCAGCTCGGCAGACCGGTGGATCAAGGGTTGCCGAGCTGCGTTACGTGGCAATGGGAATAAAGTTGCGGCTCGTGATGTAGATCAAAGTGCAACCTGCTTATCCATGAAAGTCATCCAGCGATGAGCGCCCG
>JAKZXM010000108.1:0-3387 GCA_047514975.1 Rhodospirillales bacterium | reverse complement strand
ATGCTTGAAGCTTTCGGGCGCATCGGCGTGGATGCCGGCGCGGCGACCATGAATCCGATGCGCGAGGCCTTGATCGGGTTCCCAGAAGCGGCCGCGGACGGTCCATGAGGGGCGCCCGCGGCGACCGGGCGTGGCGGCACTTCGTCCGCTGGTGCCGGGCGCGGGGCTTGCGGCCCCTGCCGGCGCATCCGTGGACGGTCGCGGCCTACGCGCGCTGGTGCGAGCCCCGCAACCGGTTCCCGGTCATCGTCAAGCGGCTGAAATCCATCGCCCGCGTTCACGTCCTAGACGGCCGGCGGCCGCCCGAACGCCACCCGACGGTGATGCGGACGCTTCGCACGATCGAGATGCGATCGCGGCTTGCGGGAAGCCGCGCGGCGCTGTTTCGGGCCGCGGACTTCGTTGGCGAGGATCGAGGACCGCCGCCCAGCCGAAGCCTTGCGCAACCGAGCGACGAAAGCCCGGCGCCGCGCGCACGAACCATGCGCGCGGCGCCGGGCCTGGTGCGACGGCGCGACGCGCCCTCGGGCAACGCGCTCTAGCGGAGCGTGACCTCGCGCTTAACCACCAGCTCGCCCGCCTCGCCGGCGCCCTTGCCGCTGAGCCGAATCTCGCCCCGATAGACGCCCTTCGGCCAGGCGGCACCGGGACGCTTGCGGCCAGCGTAACGAAAATGGCGCGCCGAATGATCGTCCAGGGTCGCGGTCGTCCGCACGACCGTCTTTCCGTCCGGGCCCTCGATTCGCAAGACCAGTTCGTCGCCTTTCCGAGGCCCGAAGATGTCGGCCCAGAAAACGAGAATCGGCACCAGCGCCGACAGGGTCTCCGCCCGGTAGCGGCCCTTGCGGGCCTCGTCCTCGGTCGGGCGCGCGCCTGCGAATCCGGCGATGTAGGGCTTCGCCGGCTGGTAGGGAAGCATGGCCAGCACGTCGGCCCGCCAAAGCGGGGCCTTTCCGGGCCCGCATTTCGCGTTCCGCCCGAGGCCGACGAAGGGGTCGACGACCTTGCGGTCCTTCATCACCTGGAGGTGGACGTGGGGGAATTCGGTCCGTCCCGAAAGCCCCACCAGGCCGAGCGGCTGTCCGGTCGTGATCCGATCGCCCGTCTTGACCGCGATCGAGCCACGCATCATGTGGCAGTACTGCATGAACCATCCGTCGGGGCCGTCGACGCCGATCCCGTTTCCGCACTCCTTGCCCTTGACGAGGTCGGGACCGGTCTCGCGGATCGAGACGTCCGCCATCCCGTCGCGGACGCCGACCACGACACCAGGGGCCGCGGCCAGGACCGATACGCCGCGGTCCATCGCCGCCACATCGGCGATCGCGAAGTCGGTTCCCTTGTGGGTGTCGTACGACAGCCCGCCGCACGCATAATCGCTGGCGCCCTTGCCCGTATCGACGTCGACGTAATTGGCGATCCAGCAACTCTCGCCGGGAACGCAGTCCAGCGGCAGGGCGAGCGCGAAAGGGGCCGCGCTTTGCGCGTGGGCGGCGGGCGCCGGGCCGAGGCATGCAAGGGCGACGGCGACGGCGATCCGCATCATCATCGCCGCAGCATAGCAACGCGCGGCGCCCGTGAGAACGCCGGGTCGCCAAATCGTGCGGGGATGCTAAAAACGGCGCGGTCATGACCGAACTCTTCCGCCTGAGTGCCCGCGAGATGGTGGCGGCGTTGCGGCGCGGCGAAGCGAGCCCGCTTGAGGCCGTCGACGCGGCGCTGGCGCGCATCCAGGCCGTCGACGGCGCCGTCAACGCGTTGCCGACGCTTTGCGCCGAGCGCGCGCGTGCCCAGGCGCAAGGGCTCGCCGCCGGAATGGCGAAGCGCGACTCGCCCGCCTGGTTGGCCGGCCTTCCCATCGCGGTGAAGGACCTGACCGACGTTGCCGGCGTGCGTACGACTTACGGCTCGACGGTGTTTGCCGATCACGTGCCCATGCGCTCGGACGTGTTGGTGGAGTCCCTCGAGGCGCGGGGCGCGATCCCCATCGCCAAGTCCAACACGCCCGAGTTCGGGGCCGGCGCCCACACCTTCAACGAGGTGTTCGGCAAGACCCGCAATCCTTGGGACCTGGGCCGAACCTGCGGCGGCTCGTCCGGCGGCTCGGCGGTGGCGCTGGCCACGGGCGAGGTCTGGCTCGCCACGGGCTCGGACCTCGGCGGGAGTTTGCGCATCCCGGCGGGATTCTGCTCGGTCGTGGGGCTGCGGCCGAGCCCCGGCCGCGTCGCCCGCGCGCCGACGGCGCTGCCCTTCGACGCGCTGTCGGTCGCCGGTCCCATGGGGCGGACGGTGGGCGACGTCGCCTTGATGCTGGACGCCATGGCGGGCTGGCACCCGCGCGATCCATTGGCGCTGCCGGCGCCGGCGACACCCTTTCAGACGGCGGTGGACGAGCCGACGCCGCCCGCCCGGGTCGCCTACTCGCCCGACTTGGGCGTCACGCCCGTGGATCCGGAGGTTCGCGAAATTTGCGCCGCCGCGGCCGCCCGATTCAGCGAGCTCGGCGCGGCGGTCGAGGATGCCTGCCCCGATCTCGGCGACGCCCACGAAATCTTCCAGGTCCTGCGCGCGCAGCGCTTCGCCGCAAGCCTCGGCGACGTTTACGCCCATCACAAGGACGCCCTGAAACCGGAAGTCGTTTGGAACATCGAGCGTGGGCTGGCGCTCTCGGCCGACGAGATCGGGCGCGCCGAAATCGCGCGGGGTAAGCTGTATGCGCGCGTGGCGGCGTTTTTCGAGACCTACGACCTTCTGCTCTGTCCGACCACGGCGATCGCGCCGTTCGACGTGGATCTTCGCTACCCCGACGAGATCGAGGGCCAGCGCCTCGAGACCTACATCGACTGGATTGCCGTCACCTACGCGATCACGCTGACGGCCTCGCCGGCCCTGTCGCTGCCGTGCGGATTCACCGCCCAGGGCCTGCCGGTCGGCCTCCAGATGGTCGGAAGGCCGAGGGGCGAGGCGGACCTTCTCGCCGCCGCGGCGCTCGCCGAGGGACTCCTGGGCGTCGCCGCCAGGCTTCCCATCGACCCGATCTCGGCCGGGCCGTAAAGCGCGGTCACCCACGCGCTTTCCCCTTGACCCTCCGGGGGCGCGCTGACACGTTCTGGGCGGAGATGCGAATCTTTCGACATTACAATGGACTGCACAACGGACTGCCGGACGCTGCCCGGGGCTCGGTGGTCGCGATCGGGAACTTCGACGGCGTCCATCGCGGCCATCGCGCGGTGATCGGCGAAGCGGGCCGGATCGCGCGGTCCGCGAACGTTCCGTGGTCGGTGCTCACGTTCGAGCCCCACCCGCGCAGCCTGTTCGCGCCCGAATCGGATCCGTTTCGCCTGACACCGTTCCGCGCCAAGGCGCGGCTCATCGCCTCGCTCGGCG
>JAKZXM010000107.1:0-3805 GCA_047514975.1 Rhodospirillales bacterium | reverse complement strand
CTGTTTCAGGCGCTGAACACCACCACCCTGTTCGACCTGATGGACGTGGACGGGAGTCGGACGCTCGCCGGGCCCGAGATCTTCGATCCCTCGAAGCGGTGGTTCGCGCGATACGATACCGACGGTGACGGCAAGATGAACGCGGACGAGATCGCGAACTGGAGACAGCATTGACGGCGGCGCGCCTTGACCATGCGCACCGCCCGCACTGAATCCGCTCCGGTGGCGGACGGGACTCGAACTTTGCCGGCCGCCGCGGCGCCGGGGCGCCCGTGCGGCCCCGCCGAGGTCATCGACGCCGACGACCATCTCGTGCGGCGCGTCGCCGGCGGCGACGCCAGCGCCTGGCCGGTGCTCGTCGAGCGGCATCTGGGCGCTGTGGTCGGCTTCGCGTCGGCCGTGCTCGGCGACCGCGCGGAGGCCGAGGATGTCGCCCAGGAGACCTTCGTCCGCCTCATGCGCAAGGCGCCCGACTGGCGCCCGGGCGGTGCGAAGCTGCGGACCTGGCTCTTCCGGGTGGCGATGAATTTGAGCACCGACCGATGGCGCAAGGCCAAGCGCGCGCGAGGGGACCCGTCGGCGTCCGCAAGCCTCGCAAGCCTCGGTGGTCCGGGCGAAGGCGGCTTGATCCGCTCGCTCGACCAGGCCCGCGCCGTTCGCGGCGCGCTTCGCGCGCTCCCCGAGCGCCAGCGCGCGGCCATCGCGCTGGTCCACTACCGCGGCCTCGCAAACCGCGAGGCCGCGCATATCCTCGGCGTCAGCGTGGACGCGCTGGAGTCCCTGTTGGCCAGGGGGCGGCGCGCGATCCGGCGCGAGCTCGGTCCCCTGGTTCGCGACCTTCTCGGAGAATCGTGATGGGCGAAAACGAAACACCCGACGGCCCCGAACTCGACCTCGACCGGTTCCAGGCGATCGTGAAGGCCTACGGCGCGTCGCCGGACCGCTGGCCGGCCGAAGACAGGGCGCGGGCGCTTTCGCTGCTGGCGCATTCCGCGGACGCGAAGCGTTTCCACGCCGCCGCCGAGCGCCTGGATACGGTTCTCGATTCGGCCGCTCCGCCGCCGCCCGACGCCGTGTTCGCCGAAAGGATTCGCGGCCTTCCCCGGCGCCGGCCCGAGGCGGCCTCGGCCTATCGCGAATCAGGGTACGCGGTGCTGAGGCGAATCGCGGCGGTCCTTCTGGTGGGGCTCGTGGGCGTCGCCATCGGCCTCGCCATTCCGCGCGGCGGCAGCAGCGGCGGTGGCGGAGCGGACCGCGCGGGTCCGGCCGCGATCGCGGCCGCGCCCGCATTCGAAGGCGAGGTCTCGGTCGCGGATCTTCCCGTCGACGGCATGCTGGGCGCAGACGCGCCGGATGCGGACGGCGTGCTGGTCCTCGGCCTGATCGACGCGCCCGCGCCCGAAAACGCGCCGTTCGCGGTGACCGAGGTGTCCTTGGCGGGCTTGCGCCTCGAGTGAGGCTTCAGGCGCGCGTGGCCGCGCCCAGCGGCGGTGGGCCGATGCGCATCTCCGCGGTGCCGAGAACGCGCTCGGCCGCGAGCGCCAGCGCCACCAGCCGCGCGTCATCGCCGCCGCCGGCCATCAGCTGGAGCCCGACCGGAAGACCGAGGCGGTCGCGTCCCACCGGCAACGTGATCGCGCAAAGCCCGAGCAGGTTCGCGATCGAGGTGTTGCGCAGCACCCCCATGTTGTTCTTGCGATAGGCGTCCGGATCGCGAACGTCTTCGACCGTGGGCGGCGAGATCGGGCTCGAGGGAAACGCGATCGCGTCCACTTCGGCGAAGCGTGCGTTGGCGGCCGCGCCGAGCGCCGTGAATCGCGCCCGCCTGTGGGCGTACTCGTGCGCCGGCAGCCGGTCCACGTCCGCCATGCGCGCCGCCACGACCGCGTCTAAGTCGTCGAAGCGGTCCGGAAGCTCCGCCTTCAAAAACGCATTGAACTCGGCGGCCGCGAGGCCGCCCGCCTTGAAGATCCCGTACGCCTCGTCCGCCTCGTCCAGCGCGAACGGCGCGCGATGCGCGCCGGCCGCGCAAAGCTCGCCGATGGCGTCCTCGACCGCTTCGGCGATTCCGGGCGCGCAGTCGGCCCAGAAGAATTCGCCCGCGATCCCGAGGCGAACATCCGCGAGCGCGATCGCGGGCAGGGGCTCGGGCGCCCCGGCACCGCGGCAGAACGCGTCGAGTTGCGGAAAGGCGAAGGCGAAATCGGCGAGTGTGCGGGCAAGATAGCCGGGCGTGTCGAACGTCGGGCTCAGGGGCACCATGCCTGCGAGCGGCCAGCGCCCGGCCGTGAGCTTGAGGCCGACGTACCCGGTCATCGACGCAGGAATGCGGATCGAGCCGGCGGTGTCCGAGCCGAGCGCGATCAGCGCCGAGCCCTCGGCGAGACTCACGGCGGCGCCCGAGCTCGATCCCCCCGGTACCCGGTGGCGCTTCGCGTCCCAGGGGTTTCGCGGCGTGCCCCAGTGGGCGTTGACGCCAAGCCCGCCGAAGGCGAACTCCACCATGTGGGTCTTGCCGACGATCACCGCGCGCTCGTCGCGCAGCGCCCCGACGAGCGGGCCTTCCGTCTCCCAGCGCCCGGGCAGGCGGCGCCGGGACCCTGCGTAGGTTGGCATTCCGGCGACCCCGTAAAGGTCCTTGACCGAGACCGGGATTCCCTGAAGGGGGCCGTGATCGGCGCCCGAGGCGAAGGCCGCATCGGCCTGGGCGGCCGCTTGGCGCGCCGCTTCTTCGTCGAAGTGGATGTAGGCCCCGAGATCGGGATCCAGGCGCGCGTGCCGGGCGCAGGCCGCGTCCACCAGCGCGTCCGAAGTCGCTTCGCGGGCGCGCAGGGCCCGGGCGATGTCCGAGAGCGGCCGGTCGAGCCATTCGGTCATGGTTTCGCCGTTTGCGGTTTCGTGTGGTCTTCTCGTGGTACCCGGAATTGCGGCGGCGGCGCAAGACAGGGGCGCGTCGGCGCGCGGTCGTCCGCGACTGGACGCCGGCCTGGAATTCGGGCACACAATCGGCTCATCGTATCGGTGCGCAACCAAAGAGACCCCCCATGGCCAGGACGATCGATCGTGTGCTCGTCAAACAGGACCCGATCGGAAACGAGATTCCGGTGGTCTTCGATTCGCCCCACAGCGGCACCCAATACCCCGACGACTTCGGCCACGTCGCGCCGATGGCGCGGCTGCGCAAGGCCGAGGACACCTTCGTCGACGACATTTACGAACACGCCCTGGCCAACGGCGCGCATCTGCTGGCGGCGCTGTTCCCGCGCTCGTACATCGATCCCAACCGCTCGCTCGCGGATCTGGACCCGGGTCTCCTCGACGGCGAATGGCCGGAACCGCTGGCGCCCACCCAAAAGACGCGCATGGGACACGGCCTGATCTGGAACATCTGCGACGGGGAAATTCCCATGTACGACCGCGCGCTCGGCGTGGGCGAGGTCAAGAACCGTATCGAGACGTTCTACAAGCCCTATCACGAAACCCTGAAGGAGACGCTGGACGAGGTGTACGGCCGCCACGGCCACATCTGGCACGTGAACTGCCACTCCACCACCTCGATCAGCGCGCCGAACTCGCCGGAAGGCAAGTCCGGCGTTCGCCGGGCCGACTTCATCCTCGGCGACCGCGACGGCACCACCTGCGATCCCGCGTTCACCGCCTTCGTTGGCGACGCCCTCTCGAGTTATGGCTACGCGGTGAAGTTCAACGATCCCTTCAAGGGGGTCGAGCTGGTGCGGGCCTATTCCGATCCCGCGAGCGCGCGCCACAGCATCCAGATCGAGATCAACCGCACCCTCTATATGGA
>JAKZXM010000106.1:0-4765 GCA_047514975.1 Rhodospirillales bacterium | reverse complement strand
CCTCTTCGACGAGCATGGCCATGCGCTCGGCGAGGGGAAACAACGGCTCCTTGCCGGCGTTGCGGGCGACCGCGACCACCAGGCGATCGACCACCCGGGTGGCGCGGCCGATGATGTCGACGTGGCCGTTGGTCACGGGATCGAAGGTCCCGGGATAGACGCCGATGCGCGGCTCGCTCATGGGTCTTCGGGTCCGCCCGTGGTCTCGGCCTCGGGCGCGTCCGCGTCGTCGGCCGGGGCCTCGGGTCCGCCCGTGGTCTCGGCCTCGGGCGCGTCCGCGTCGTCGGCCGGGGTCTCGGCTTCGTCCGTGGTCTCGATCTCGGCCGCGCCGTCGTCGTCTTCGCCGTCTTCGTCTTCATCGCCGTCCACGTCGCGAAGCCGGGTCACCGAGACCACGCGTTCGCCCGAGCCGATCTTGAACAGGGTCACGCCCCGGGTCTTGCGGCCCATGGCGCGGACGTCGTCCACCGGGCAACGGATGAGCTGGCCGCCGTCGGTCACCATGACGATCTGGTCGGTCTCCAGCACCGGGAACGCGGCCACCACCGTGCTCGCCGCCTTTTGGTCCCGGCGCAGATCCATGCAGTCGATCCCTTGGCCGCCGCGCGCCGTTATGCGGTACTCGTAGGCCGAGGTCCGCTTGCCGAAACCGTCCTCGGAGATGGTAAGCACGAACTCCGCCGCTTCCGCCATCGCCGCCATCGCCGGCTCGTCGAGGCTGGCAGCCAAGTCCTTGTCCCGCGCCTCGTCGTCGGCGCGCCCGGCGTAATCGCTGCCCGCGAGCCGGCGCCGGGCGCCGACGGCGGCGAAATACTCCTCGCGCGCCGCGATCGCGGCCGGGTTGTGGCGAAGCCCCGCCATGGAGATGACCCGGTCGCCCTTGGCAAGGCGGATGCCGCGCACGCCCGTGGACGCGCGGCCCACGAACACGCGCACGCCCGTCACCGGAAAGCGGATGCTCTTGCCCCTGTTCGTGGTCAGCAACACGTCGTCGTCGGCCGTGAACGTGCGCACCCGCACCAGGCTGTCGCCGTCGTCGAGCTTCATGGCGATCTTGCCGTTGGCCATGACGTTGACGAAGTCGGAAAGCGAATTGCGCCTGACCCGGCCGCTCGCGGTCGCGAACATGACGAACAGATCGCTCCAGCTCTCCTCGTCCTCGGAGAGCGGCAACAGCGTCGTGATGGTCTCGCCCTCCTTCAACGGCAGCAGGTTGATCATCGCCTTGCCGCGCGCCTGGGGCGTCCCCACCGGAAGGGCGTAGACCTTGAGCTTGTATACGATTCCGGCCGACGAGAAGAACAGCACTGGGGTGTGGGTGTTGGTCACGAACACCTGGCTCACGAAATCCTCGTCGCGCGTGCTCATGCCCACCCGGCCCTTGCCGCCGCGCCGCTGGGCGCGGTAGGTGCTCAAGGGGACGCGCTTGATGTAGCCGGTGTTCGTGACCGTGACCACCATGTCTTCGCGCTGGATCAGGTCCTCGATGTCGTGCTCGAACTCGGCCTCCTCGACCGCCGTCCGCCGAGGCGTCGCAAAATTGTCGCGTATTTCGGCAAGCTCGGCCTTGAGGATGCCGAGCAGGCGTTCGCGCGACGACAGCACGTCCAAGTGCTCGGCGATCGCACGCCCGATGGCCGCGAGCTCTTCGCCGATCTTCTCGCGCTCGAGCCCGGTCAGGCGCTGCAGTCGCAGCTCCAGGATGGCGCGTGCCTGGACGTCCGACAGCCGGTATTGGCCGTCCTCGACGCCTCGGCCCGGCTCGTCGATAAGCGCGATCAAGGGCGCCACGTCGGCGGCCGGCCAGGTGCGCGCGAGCAGTCCGGCCCGCGCTTCGGCCGCGTCCCGGGCGGCGCGGATCAGCGCGATCACGGGATCGAGGTTCGCGACCGCGACCGCGAGGCCGGCCAATACGTGCGCGCGGTCACGGGCCTTGGCGAGCTCGAAGACGGTGCGGCGCCGGATCACGTCCTCGCGGAAGGCGACGAAGGCGGCGATGATCTCCTTCAGGTTCATCAGCACCGGCTCGCCGCCATGCAGCGCCAGCATGTTGACGCCGAAGCTGACCTGCAGCGGCGTGTAGCGGTAGAGCTGGTTGAGGACCACCTCGGGCTCGGCGTCGCGCTTGATCTCGACCACCACGCGCACGCCGCGGCGATCCGATTCGTCGCGCAGATCCGAGATCCCCTCGATCCTCTTCTCGTGCACGTGCTCGGCGATCACCTCGACCATGCGCGCTTTGTTCACCTGATAGGGAATCTCGGTGATGACGATGGCCGTCCGGCCCTTGCGGACCTCCTCGAATTCGGCGCGTCCGCGCAACCGAATGATGCCCCGCCCGCTGTTGAAGGCTTCGATCACGCCGGCCGTCCCCATGATGATGCCGCCGGTGGGGAAGTCGGGCGCCGGCACGTGGTTCTCCACCAACTCCTCGATCGTGACCTCGGGGTTGTCGATGTAGGCGACGCAGGCGTCGATCACCTCGCCCAGGTTGTGGGGCGGGATGTTGGTGGCCATGCCGACCGCGATCCCGCCGGCGCCGTTGACCAAAAGGTTGGGAAAGCGCGCCGGCAGCACCACCGGCTCGCGGTCGTTCTCGTCGTAGTTGGACCGGAAGTCGACCGTATCCTTGTCGATATCCTCGATCAGGGCGTGCGCCGGACGGTTGAGCCGCGCCTCGGTGTAGCGCATGGCCGCCGCCCGGTCGCCGTCCATGGAGCCGAAGTTGCCCTGGCCGTCGATCAGCGGCAGGCGCATCGAAAACGTTTGCGCCATGCGCACCATGGCGTCGTAAATGGCCGTGTCCCCGTGCGGGTGGTACTTGCCCATGACCTCGCCGACGATGCGCGCCGACTTGCGATACGGGCGGTTCACGTGATAGCCGCTCTCGTTCATGGAATAGACGATGCGGCGGTGGACGGGTTTCAAGCCGTCGCGCACGTCGGGCAGCGCGCGGCTGACGATCACGCTCATGGCGTAATCGAGGTACGAGCGGCGCATCTCGTCCTCGATGGTGACCGGCGTGATGTCGAGCGGCGGCGGTGTGGGCGGTTCGTCGGGTGGCGTCAACCGATATGACCCAAGGAATTCAAGGATTTGCGGCCCATCACGCGACGCGCGCGCGACGCTGGCGGGGATTCGCGAAACCTAGCATTTTCCGTACCCGCACACAACCGAGGCGCCGTCCGTGCGAGGCGCCCGAAGGCCGCCGGAGGTCGGCGCCTCAGAAGGGGATTTCGTCGTCCAGATCGGTGGCCGGCGCGGCCGGCGCGGCCTCGTCGGACGCTTGCGATTCGCCCGCGAATTCGGGCTCGCCCGCCGGCCCGGCCCCTTCCTGGCCCCGCGAATCCAGCATCGTCAGCTCGCCGCGGAATCGCGACAGCGCCACCTCGGTGGTGTTTCGTTCCTGGCCGTCGTTGCCGGTCCACTTGCGCGTCTGGAGCGCGCCCTCGATGTAGACCTTGGAGCCCTTGTGCAGGTATTTCTCGGCCACCTCCGCCAAGCGCTCGTTGAAGATGACCACGCGGTGCCACTCGGTTTTCTCGCGCCGGTCGCCAGTCTGGCGGTCGCGCCAGGTCTCGGACGTGGCCATGGAGAAGTTGACGATCTTGGTGCCGTCCTGGCTGTAGCGGACCTCGGGGTCGCGCCCCAGGTTGCCCACCAGGATGACCTTGTTCACCGATCCCGCCATGGCGCCCCCAAATTTTGCGTCGTGCCCGCGACTCTACACGCATGGCCCGCTCCGGCGCCAGCCGACTCTTGGGGTTCGAGGCCGGATTCGACGCCCGAATCCCCCCATTGACCCCATTGACATGGGAACGGCGGCGGTTAGAAGAAGCCCGCCCCCGGCCGGCCAGCGCCATTCCATCGCCAAGGAGATCGCCCGATGAAGGTTCGCGACATCATGAGTATCAACGCCGTTCGAATACTCAGCGGCGCCACCCTGGCCGAAGCGGCCGATCTGGCCGCCATTTCCAACGCCAGCGGCCTGTTCGTCGTCGACGAGGAGAACACCTTCATCGGCGTATTGTCCGAAGGCGACATGATGGTGAAGGTGGTGCCGGAGATGAGCGAGGTGATGGAACGCGGCGGAAACTTCCGCGATTCCCATGACATCTTCACCGAGAAGGGCGCGCGGCTGGCCAGCGAATCGATCGACACGCATCTCATCGCCGACCCCTTGATCCTCGATCCGGACGACGAAATCCTGAAGACAGCCGGCACCATGGCCATGAAGAAGATGCGCCGCCTGCCGGTCGTCAAGAACGGCAAGCTGGTGGGAACGGTCTCGCGCGGCGACATCTGCAAGGCGGTGCTGAAAGGCTGAGCCCCAGCCCCGATCCCGGGTCCGATTCCTTTCCGAATAGCGCCGTGATCCCGTCGGCGCCAAGAGCGGATCGCGTTTGATCGGAACCGCAATGCGGTTCCGATCAAACGCGCCGATCCGCTCGACCTCAAAAGTGTAGACCAGATTCACGCGCCCGCTGGTTCGCCACAGGCGAAACCGAGCGACCGCGATCTGGTCTAGCGCGAGCGGTCGAGCTGGTCCTCGACGCGCAAGACCCGGATGGGCGCTCCGTCGAGCCAGGCGCGGATCGCCTCGACCGCGAGGCCGTAGAAAACGCGATAGTTGTCCTCGGTCACGTAACCCAGATGCGGCGTCAGCACCGTGTTCTCGAGGCTGCGCAAGGGATGGTCGTCCGCCAGGGGCTCGCGGTCGAACACGTCCAGCGCGGCGCCCGCGATGGTGCCATCTCGAAGCGCC
>JAKZXM010000105.1:0-3283 GCA_047514975.1 Rhodospirillales bacterium | reverse complement strand
GGCGCGTGGGGAGCGATGAAGAATCTGTGGTCCGACAAGGCGGCCAAGGCGATGGTCGCGCGTTACGCGCGTGCCGGAATCGGCCGCGATCTCGCGCTCCGCGTGTACACCAGCCGGCTCTTGGGCGGCGATCCCCGGCTCGTCCTGCACGGCGGCGGCAACACCTCGGTCAAAACGCGTGCGGTGGATCTCGCGGGCGATGAGACGCAAGTCCTGTGCGTCAAGGGAAGCGGCTGGGACATGGCCGCCATCGAGCCCCAAGGCCTGCCGGCCGTACGGCTCGAGCCCTTGCGCAGGCTGATCGGGCGGCAGCGGCTGAGCGATGAGGACATGGTCGCGTTGCTGCGCGCGAACCTTCTCGATCCCGCCGCCCCCAACCCCTCGGTCGAGACCCTGCTGCACGCCTTCCTGCCGCCGAAGTACGTCGATCACACGCACGCCAACGCCGTGCTGGCGCTCAGCGACCAGCCCGATGGCGCCAAGTTGTGCGCACGGGTGTTCGGCGACCGGGTAGCCGTGGTCCCCTACATCATGCCGGGATTCTTCCTTGCCAGGAGGGTCGCCGCCGCCTATGGGGGCATGCCGGACTGCGCGGGCGTGATCGCTCTCAAACACGGCGTTTTCACCTTAGGCGAGAGCGCCAAGGAGGCCTACGGACGCATGATCGCGCTGGTCTCGACGGCCGAAGCCCGTTTGCGCAAGGGGCGGCGCAAGGTGTTCGCGCGCCGCGCCGGGTCCGCGCGCATCGCCAGCGTGGCCACCGTTGCGCCGATCGTGCGCGGCGCGTGTGCGGGCCGAGCGGGGGCGGAGGGATCGTGGCGCCGCCTGATTCTCGATTTTCGCGCCGGGCCCGCGATCCGCGCCTACGTCGATGGCGCCGATCTCGGCCGCTACGCCCGCGCCGGCGTCGTGACGCCCGATCACGTCATTCGCACAAAACGCGTGCCGCTCATCGTCCCGCCGCCGCGGGCGGCCGGGATCGACGCGTTTGCCATGGCGACGCGGGCGGCGATCGCCCGGTACGTGGCCGCCTACACGCGCTATTTCGCGCGCCACAATGCGAGCGCGAGCCCGGCAAAGATCGCGCTCGATCCGATGCCCCGCGTCGTCCTGGTGCCGGGCCTGGGCCTGTTTGGAATGGGAAACTCGGCCGCCGCCGCCGGCATCGCCGCCGACATCGCCGAGAACACGGTGGCGGTCGTCACCGCGGCCGAATCGGTGGGCCGGTTCGCCTCCATCACGCCGGCCCAGACGTTTGCCATGGAGTACTGGTCGCTGGAGCAGGCCAAGCTAGGCAAGGCCGCCGAGAAGCGGCTGCAGAGCCAGGTCGTCGTCGTGACCGGCGGGGCGCGCGGGATCGGCGCCGCCACCGCGGCCGCCTTCGCCGCCGAGGGCGCCGAGATCGCGGTGCTCGACAAGGACGGCGCCGCCGCGACGGCGCAGGCCGCCGCGCTCGGCGGTCTCGGCCTGCGCTGCGACGTGACGCGCGCCGAGGACGTCGGGGCGGCCTTCGATTCGGTGTGCGCGGCCTTCGGCGGGGTCGACATCGTCGTCTCCAACGCCGGCGCCGCGTGGCAGGGCCGCATCGGCGAGGTCGACGAGGCGGTCTTAAGGGCAAGCTTCGATCTCAACTTCTTCGCCCACCAAAACGTCGCCCGCGCGGCCACCTCGGTGATGCTGCGCCAGGGCACGGGAGGCGCGCTCCTGTTCAACGTGTCGAAACAGGCGGTCAACCCGGGCCGCAACTTCGGGCCCTATGGCCTGCCCAAGGCGGCGACCCTTTTCCTCATGCGCCAATACGCGGTGGATTATGGGCCTGAGGGAATCCGCACCGGCGCCGTCAACGCCGATCGCGTGCGCACCGGGCTTCTGAGCGATGCGATGATCGCCTCGCGCGCGGCCGCGCGCGGCGTCTCGAAGGATGCGTACCTGCGCGGCAATCTCTTGGGCCTCGAGGTGACGGCCGGGGACGTGGCCCGCGCCTTTGTCGCGCTCGCGGCCTCGGCGAAGAGCACCGGGGCGGTGCTCACCGTCGATGGCGGCAACATCGCCGCCGCGCTTCGCTAAGTGAAATCTGTGTAATTTCAATCGCTTAGTGGAATACGGCGGAAGCGGTCAACTTTTTTTGCCGCGCCCTCTCTTGAAACGCGCGAGCGGTTGGATTAAATCGGCGCACATAATCGATTAGCACTCACCGTCCGAGAGTGCTAATAACCGGTTTCAAAGCCAATTCGAGAGGATGTCTCAATGAAATTCCGACCGTTGCACGATCGCGTCCTGATCCGTGCGTTGGATTCCGACGAACGGACGGCGGGCGGGATCATTATTCCCGATACCGCCAAGGAAAAGCCCACCGAGGGCGAGGTCATCGCCGTCGGCCCCGGCACCCGCGACGACGATGGCAAACTTCAGCCGCTGGACCTCAAGAAGGGCGACCGCGTGCTCTTTGGCAAGTGGGCCGGGACCGAAGTCAAGATCGACGGCGAAGAGCTGTCGATCATGAAGGAATCCGACATCATGGCCGTCATCGAGGGCGCCCGGCGCGCCAAGAAGGCGGCGTAGCAAGCGATCAAGGGAGTACCAAGCGATGCCTGCAAAGGAAATCAAGTTTTCGGGCGATGCGCGCGCCCGCCTGGCCCGCGGCGTGGATGTCCTGGCCAACGCGGTCCGGGTCACGCTGGGGCCGAAGGGGCGCAATGTCTTGCTCGACAAGTCCTTCGGCGCGCCGCGCATCTCCAAGGACGGCGTCACCGTCGCCAAGGAGATCGAGCTCAAGGACAAGTTCGAGAACATGGGCGCCCAGATGATCCGCGAGGTCGCGGTCCGCACCTCGGACGAGGCGGGCGACGGCACCACGACCGCGACGGTGCTCGCTCAGTCTATCTTGCGCGAGGGGCTGATGTCGGTCGCCGCGGGCATGAACCCGATGGATCTCAAGCGGGGCATCGACGGTGCGGTGACCGCCGTGGTCGATGACCTGAAGAAGCGCTCGCGCAGGATCGCGGGTAGCGAGGAGGTCGAGCAAGTCGGTACCATCGCCGCCAACGGCGAGGCCGACATCGGCCGTTTCATCGCCGAGGCCATGGAAAAGGTCGGCAAGGAAGGCGTGATCACCGTCGAGGAAGCCAAGGGTCTCGAGACCGATCTCGACGTCGTCGAGGGCATGCAGTTCGACCGCGGTTACCTCTCGCCCTACTTCGTCACCAACGCCGAGAAGATGGTGGCGGAGCTCGATAACCCGTACATCTTGTTGCACGAAACGAAGCTGAGCGCGCTACAGGCC
>JAKZXM010000104.1:0-4912 GCA_047514975.1 Rhodospirillales bacterium | reverse complement strand
GCCTTGCATTCGCCCACAAGTACCGCAACGACGGCGCCGTCTCGATGACCTACTTCGGCGACGGTGCGGTGAACCAGGGCCAGGTCTACGAATCCTTCAACATGGCCCGGCTGTGGGACCTGCCCGTGGTCTATGTCATCGAAAACAACAAGTACGGCATGGGCACGTCGGTGGAACGCTCGTCGGCCACCACCGACCTGTGCAACCGGGGCGCCGCCCACGGCATCACCGGCCGCCAGGTGAACGGCATGGACGTGATCGAGGTCAAGGAGGCCGGGGCCCGCGCCCTGGCCCACTGCCGGTCGGGCAAGGGGCCCATCATACTGGAGATGAAGACATACCGGTACCGCGGCCATTCCATGTCCGACCCGGCCAAGTACCGGTCCCGGGAAGAAGTCAGCAAGGTGCGCAAGGAAAGCGACCCCATCGACAACCTGCGCGCCCTCATCCTGGCCGGCGGGATCTCCGATGAAGAAGCCCTCAAGACCATCGACGGCAAGGTCAAGGCGGTGGCCACGGAGGCCGCCGAGTTCGCCCAGCAGAACCCGGAGCCCGAGCCCGAGGAGCTCTACACCGACATCCTGGTGGAGGTCTGATCATGCCCATTTCCGTCCTCATGCCGGCGCTGTCGCCCACCATGACCGAAGGCACCCTGGCCAAGTGGTCGAAAGCCGAAGGCGACCGGGTGGAGAGCGGCGACGTGCTGGCTGAGATCGAGACCGACAAGGCGACCATGGAGATCGAGGCCGTGGACGAGGGCACGCTGGGCAAGATCCTGGTGGCCGAAGGCACCGAAGGGATTCCCGTCAACACCCCCATCGCCCTGATCCTGGAGGAAGGGGAGGACGCCAGCGCCCTGGACGCCGCGCCGGCGCCATCCCCGCCCGCCGCCGAAGCCCCGGCGGCAGCCGCGCCCGAGGCCGCCGAAACCACCCCGGCCCAGGCCGCGCCCGCCGCGCCGGCACCCCGGGAGCAGGATTACTCGGGCCCCACGGTGTCCCTCACCGTCCGCGAGGCCTTGCGCGACGCCATGGCCGAGGAGATGCGCCGGGATGATTCCGTTTTCCTGATGGGCGAAGAGGTGGCCGAATACCAGGGCGCCTACAAAGTCAGCCAGGGCTTGCTCGACGAATTCGGCGCCAAGCGCGTGATCGACACCCCGATCACCGAGCACGGCTTCGCCGGCATCGGCGTCGGCGTCGCGTTCTCGGGGCTCAGGCCCATCGTCGAGTTCATGACCTGGAACTTCGCCATGCAGGCGATGGATCAGATCATCAATTCGGCGGCCAAGACGCTTTACATGTCTGGGGGCCAGATGGGCTGTCCCATCGTCTTCCGCGGGCCCAACGGCGCGGCCGCGCGGGTCGCGGCCCAGCACTCTCAATGCTACGCGAGCTGGTTCTCCCATTGTCCGGGGCTCAAGGTGCTGGCGCCGTACTCGGGCGCCGACGCCAAGGGGCTCCTGAAGGCCGCGATCCGCGATCCCAACCCGGTCATATTCCTGGAGCACGAGATCCTCTACGGCCGCAGCTTCGACGTTCCGGTTGACCCGGACTTCGTGCTCCCCATCGGCAAGGCCACGATCGAGCGCCCCGGCGCCGACGTCACCGTGATCGCTTTCTCGCGCATGGTCGAAGTCGCGCTCGAAGCGGCCGTCGCGCTGGCCACCGAAGGGATCGAGGCCGAGGTAATCAATCTGCGCAGCCTCCGGCCGCTGGATGTGGAGACCATCGTCCAATCCCTGAAGAAGACCAACCGGGTCGTCAGCGTCGAGGAAGGCTGGCCGCAGTCCGGCATCGGCGCCGAGATCGCGGCGCTCACCATGGAGCACGGCTTCGACCACCTGGACGCCCCGGTCGCGCGGGTGAGCGGCGCCGACGTTCCCATGCCGTACGCCGCCAATCTCGAACACCTGGCGCTGACGCAAGTCGAGAATGTGGTCGAGGCGGCGAAGGCCGTCTGCTACCGCTGAGCGTCCGCCGAAGAATTCCACATGCCGATTCCCATCCTCATGCCGGCGCTGTCGCCCACCATGACCGAGGGCAAGCTCACGCGCTGGCTCAAGAAGGAAGGTGACGCCGTCGCGGCCGGCGACGTGCTGGCCGAGATCGAGACCGACAAGGCGACCATGGAGATCGAGGCGGTGGACGAGGGAACGCTCGCGAAGATTCTCGTTCCCGACGATTCCGACGGCGTTGCCGTCAAACAGGTTATCGCGGTGTTGCTGGAGGACGGCGAGGACCCGGCGGCCGTGGACGCGGTCGCGGCGGCGCCACCGCCCGAACCGGCCACGCCTGAACCGATCGTGCCCGAACCGATCGCGACCGAGCACGGCGCACCCGGCGGCACGGATGCGGCGGCGGCCGAACCGCGGCCTTCCGCGGTGGCGAGCCAAGCCCCAACCGAACGCTTATTCGCGAGCCCGCTGGCGCGCCGCCTCGCCAGTCAATCGGACGTCCCGTTGGCGGCGATCGCGGGCTCGGGCCCACGCGGCCGGATCGTCAAGCGCGACGTCGAGGCGGCGATCGCGGGCGGCGGCGCGGCCCCGGCGCCGATCATGGGCGGAGACGCGGAAACCGCGCCGGCGATGGCGGCGCCCGTGCCTCCGGCGGTCGCGGGCGCGACCTACACGGAGGTTCCCAACTCGACCATGCGCAAGGTGATCGCGCGCCGCTTGAGCGAATCGAAGCGCGACATCCCGCACTATTATTTGAGCGTCGATTGCGAGCTTGACGCCCTTTTGGGCCTGCGCGCGGACCTGAACGCGCGTTCGCCCGAGGGTGCGGGCGCGTACAAGATCTCGGTCAACGACTTTATCGTCCGCGCCATCGCGCTGGTGCTCAAGCGTGTGCCGG
The DNA here is from genome assembly GCA_047514975.1 of Rhodospirillales bacterium. Taxonomy (GTDB): domain Bacteria; phylum Pseudomonadota; class Alphaproteobacteria; order Rhodospirillales; family JASLLV01; genus JASLLV01. The sequence goes on along the minus strand of JAKZXM010000104.1, from coordinate 2,057 downwards.
AAGCGAACGCGAGCTGGACCGACGACGCGGTACGGCTCTATTCCGCCGTCGATATCTCCGTCGCGGTGGCGACCCCGGGCGGGCTGATCACGCCGATCATTCGCAACGCCGACGCCAAGGGCCTGGCCGCGATCTCGGGCGAGACGCGCGATCTCGCCGGGCGCGCCCGTGAGGGCAAGCTGGCGCCGAACGAATACCAGGGCGGCGGGTTCACGGTTTCGAACCTCGGCATGCACGGCATCAAGGAATTCGCCGCGGTGATCAACCCGCCGCAGTCGTGCATCCTGGCGATCGGAATGGGCGCGCAGCGCCCGGTGGTCAAGGACGGCGCGCTCGCCATCGCCACGGTGATGAACTGTACGCTCTCGGCCGACCACCGCTCGGTCGACGGCGCCGTCGGCGCGCGGTTCCTCGCCGCCTTCAAGGAACTGATCGAAGAGCCACTCAAGATGCTGCTCTAGCGAACGGACCATGGCGGAAACGGAATACGACCTGATCGTCGTCGGCGGTGGACCCGGCGGTTACGTCGCCGCCATTCGCGCGGCGCAGCTGGGTTTGCGGACCGCGCTCGTTGAGCGCGAGCACCTCGGCGGCATCTGCCTCAATTGGGGCTGCATCCCCACCAAGGCGCTTCTGCGCACCGCCGAGCTCTTTCACTTAGCCCGGCACGCGGACGATTTCGGAATCCAAATCAAGGGCTTGAGCGTCGATTTAAAGAAAGTGGTCGAACGATCGCGCGCGGTCGCGAAGCGCCTCAACGCCGGCGTCGGGCACTTGCTCAAAAAGAACAAGGTCACGGTTTTCGATGGCCATGGCCGTCTCGACGGCCCGGGACGGCTGCGGATCGGCAAAGTCGGCAAGGACGGCAAAGACGGCAAGACGGCGGCCGAGATCGCGGCCCAGCACATCATTCTCGCCACCGGCGCGCGGGCGCGCACCCTTCCCGGCGTCGAGCCCGCCGGCGACAGGATTTGGACCTATCGCGAGGCCATGGTGCCGCCTGCCTTGCCCAAGTGGGTTCTGGTCGTCGGCTCGGGCGCCATCGGCATCGAGTTCGCGAGCTTCTATCGCGATCTGGGATCGGAGGTGACGGTGGTCGAGGTGCTGGAGCGCATCCTTCCGGTCGAGGACGAGGAGATCTCGGAGCTCGCCCGCAAGGCGTTCGCGGGCCAGGGGATGGCGATCCACACCTCTGCGACGGTCACGGGGATCAAGCCCGCCGGCGACGGCGTGGTCGCGACGGTGGATGGCGAGGGCGGCGCGTTCGAGGTGGCCGCCGAACGGGTGATCCTCGCGGTCGGCATCGTCGGCAACGTCGAGGATCTCGGCGTCGAGGGAACGGGTGTCGTGATCGACAAGGGACACATCGTCACCGATCCGTTCTCGGCGACGGGCGAGCCCGGGATTTACGCCATCGGCGACGTAACGGGCCCGCCCTGGCTCGCGCACAAGGCGAGCCACGAGGGCGTGATCTGCGTTGAGAAGATCGCCGGCCAGACCGATGTGCATCCGCTCGATCCCTACAACGTGCCGGGGTGCACCTACTGCCGTCCCCAGGTGGCGAGCGTCGGCCTGACCGAGGCGGGGGCCACCGAGCGGGGCTTCGCGGTACGCGTCGGGCGCTTTCCGTTCCTCGCCAACGGCAAGGCAATCGCGCTCGGAGACGAAGACGGCCTGATCAAGACGGTGTTCGACGCGAAGACCGGAGCACTTCTCGGCGCCCACATGATCGGGGCCGAGGTCACCGAGCTGATCCAGGGGTTCGGGATCGCGCGAACACTGGAGACCACCGAGGCCGAACTGATCGCGACCGTCTTTCCCCACCCGACGTTGTCGGAAACCATGCACGAGGCGGTGCTTGACGCCTTCGGCCGCACCATCCATTTCTAGTCCATGGGCCAGATTCAAACCCTCCGTCACCCCGAAAGGCGCAACCGGCCGGAGACGCCGTCGCCCCCCAAGCCGCCTTGGATCCGGGTCAAGGCCCCCACGTCCGAGGGTTATCTCGAGACCCGCAGGCTGGTTCGCGAAAACAGCCTTCACACGGTGTGCGAGGA
>JAKZXM010000103.1:0-11925 GCA_047514975.1 Rhodospirillales bacterium | reverse complement strand
ACATTCGTTGGAAGCTGATCAGGCTCTTGGGAAAGCGCTCCATGGGGCGTGCTCCTGTCTAGAACAAAACAAGAATATCCTACTCCGTCAACCCTTCCAACGCAACATCTGGGGTGACCGGATCGTCATGCATAAGCGGTTGATCTAAAATGAATCATGAAATTTACCGCTGGATAAACATCAGAACGGACCGATCGGTTGCCAGAGGAACAAATATTGAAAAGTTAAATGTTGATTATTTCGACGTCTAATTTCCGCCTCTGGCTCATCTCGGACTCGATGGCCGCACCAGAACGATTGCCCATTTCGAACGATTAGCCGACAGTCGAATCCGCTTCGTGCTTGCTGCACGTCAAATATCGAACTGAGACACTGCCGCGCGGATGCGCGCTCACGCCGCGCCGTGGCGCTGCGAGACGGGCACGACGGAGCCGGTCGCCACGTGGCGGACGAGCTCGTCCTCGCTTTTCAAGACCTCGCCCCGCCGGCGCTCGGCCAAGGCGCATGGCCGGCTAGCCAAGCGTTTCGTTCAAAAACGCGAGAGCTTTGCCCCACGCGTCCTCGCTGGCGTCCGGGCGGTAGAGTTCTTCATTGTTGAAGCTTTGGAAGGCGTGATCGGCGCCATCGTAACGGTGGAAGACATGGGGCACGCCGGCGGCGCTCAGCGAGGCATCGTAGTCGTCCACGTCCTCGGGCGACGGATTTCGGTCATCGTTCCCGAAGAACCCGATGACCGGACATTTGATGTTGTGGGCAAGCTCGATCGCGGGCGGCGTCGACGGACCCATGGGCGACTTGATCCGGCCACCGTAAAAGATGGCGCAGGCCTTTAGGTCCGGGTTATGGCACGCGCCGAGCCACGACACCCTGCCGCCCCAGCAGTGGCCGACGATGCCGATGCGCCCGCCATCGACATCGTCCTGGGCACCCAGCAGGTCATAAGCCGCCTGAAGGTCGAGGACCGTCCAGTCGTCGCGGAATTCGTCGCGCTTGAGCTGCATCTCCTCTTCCTTGGGCCACCAGTGAAAGATGAACGGCGCCGCCACCGCGAAGCCGTTTTCGGCGAAGCGTTCTGCGGTTTTCAGCGTGAACGTATCGTTTTCGATGCCGGTGTGGCCGACGGGGATGTGCTGGGCCAGCACCAGTCCGGGAAGCGGACCCTCGCGCTCGGGCTCGAACAGAAAGACCTCCATGGGGCTGTCTTGAACGGTCACGGTTTCAATGCGGTGCAAGTTTTGTCCTCCCTTTTCGCCCGACAGCACCATGTGCCTTGGCGGATGCGCTCACGCCTCGCGGTGGCGTTGCGAGTGGGGCACGATGGAGCCGGTCGCCATGTGGCGGATGAGCTCGTCCTCGCTTTTCAAGAGCGCGGCCTTGAGATCGAGCAACAGCCCGCCGGCACGGGTATCGCCCCAGAACCAGTCCATGAACGCGTCGCCGCCCGCCGCCCCCGGCCGCACGGTCGCGGCCTCGGCGTAGAACGCCTTCACATCCTCGTATGCGAACTTGATCGCCATGCCGACGGGATGCCCGGCAACCGGGCTTTCGGACGGCACCGCGTTCAGGCACCCGGCCAAGAACCGGCCGGCGTCCTCGATCGCAAGCCCGCTCAGGCCCACCGTCGTCCGCCCCCGCGCCTCGCGGGCGAGGTCGTACCACGGAAGCAGCAGCGCGACCTCCTGGGCGATCGCCTCGCTCCGGTCGCCCGCCTCATCGGCGGCGGCTTCCGGCGGCGGAAGCCGCACGGGGCACACCCAGCCCTCGATCACCCCGTCCGGGTCCGCGCGTCGCGGAACCTCTTCGGCGTGATCGAGAAGCACCGGACCCGAGTCGGCCTCGAGAAGCGCGAGCGCGGCCTTGAGGACCCGTGTCTGGAAGGCCCGATCGCCGGGAACGCCGAGCGGCCGGCCCAATTCGAACGGCACCCACAGCGCCCGCGGCGGCGTCATGGCCACCGTGTGCTCGCGCACCAGGCTGATCTGGGTCGTGGCGACGCCCCGTGTTTCGATGAAGTGCGCGAGCGCGCCCACGGCGCGCGTACACGCGGGTCAGACGGGAACCAGGATGCAGGCGTCGACCGCGTCTCCTTGAAACAGCTCGGCGATGACGGCGCCGGTCGCCTCCAGCGCCAACGGCTCGGCCGCGCCCATGAACGAGTAGTGATAGTCCGCCACCGAGCCGATCGCACCCTTGGCCGCGAGCTCTTCGAGCCGGTCGAGGGGGAAGATGACGTTCAAGTCCTCGACGAATCCGGTCCGGTCGAAGTTCGTCGACGTGTGGCTCATGAGTAAGTCGCGGCCCGCATTGCGGGGAATGACCCGGTAGTCGGTCTCGCGGAACGTGAACGGCCGGTCGCCGGGGCGTTGCAGGGCGGCGCTGGTGATCAGCGCGACCCTTCGTTCCGAGACCGGCGGTCCGCTCACCCAGGGCCGGGTCTCGAAGCTCGGACAGACCATTTGCTCCAGGACCACGCGCAGGCCGGCGGATACGTCGGATAGGCTGACCACGGGCAGCCTCCTCGATGCCATTGTTGATTTGCCAAGCGAACATCCTTGTACACCGGAACGCGCCCCGGTCGCTGCCCGTCGTTTACGCACCGGAGCGCCGTGGCCGGGTCGGGGCCGAGATTTCGGTGCTAAGATCGCGCCCGAGACGACCGGAACGGACATCATGCGAGACTTGGTCCTCGTCGGCGGCGGCCACGCGCACGTCGAGGTGTTGCGCAGCTTCGCCATGCGCCCGCCTCGGGACGTGCGCCTGAGCGTGATCGCGCGCGAAGTGATGACGCCATACTCGGGCATGCTGCCCGGCCACCTCGCCGGCATCTACGGCTTCGATGCTTCCCACGTCGATCTCGGCCCCTTGGCGCGCGCGGCGAACGCCAGGCTCTACCACACCCGGGCGCTGGCACTCGACCTCGAGCGCGGGCGGGTCGAGGTCGCCGGCCGGCCGCACGTTCCCTTCGATCTGGTCTCGCTCGACGTCGGCGCGACCCCAGACGATACGCGCATCGAAGGGGCCGCGGGCCGGGTTCTCGCCGTCAAGCCGGTGAACCGGTTCCTCGCGCAAATTTCCCAGATCGAGGCCGAACTCGGCGGGCGCGCGGACCCGTTGCGACTGGTGGTGATCGGCGGCGGAGCCGGCGGAATCGAGATAGCACTCGCGCTCGATCATAGGCTCGCGACACTTCCGGGCGGACGCCGCCGGGAGGGATTGTCGGTCACGGTCGTCACCGACACGGCCGTCGTCATGCCGAGTCACGGCCGGCCCGTGCGGGCGCGCCTGGCCCGGGTTCTCGCCGAGAGGGGAATCCGGGTGCTCACGGGCGCGCGCGCCGCAGCGATCGCCGATAACGTGGTCCGCCTGGCGCCGGACGGCGAGGTTCCGTTCGACGCCGTGGTGCTGGCGACCGACGCCAGGGCGCCCGACTGGCTCGCCGATTCGGGGCTCGCCCTGGATGCGCGCGGGTTCGTGCGCGTCTCGGCCGCGCTGCGCTCGGTCTCGGACGAACGGGTCTTCGCCGCCGGCGACGTGGCGGCGATCGAGGGCCGCGCGCTCGCCAAATCGGGGGTCTACGCCGTCCGCCAGGGCCCTGTGCTGGCCGAGAACCTGCGCCGCGCGCAGACCGGCCGCCGCCTCGTCGCGTACCGGCCCCAGCCGCGCACGCTCGCCTTGATCTCGACCGCCGATAAGCGCGCGATCGCGTCCTGGGGCGCGATCGCCTTCGAAGGGGCCTGGGTGTGGCGCCTCAAGGACTGGATCGACCGGCGCTGGATGCGCAAGTACCAAGACTTGCCCGCCATGGAAGACGCGACGCGGAACGGGACCGGCCACGGCGAGGACGCAATGCGTTGCGGCGGCTGCGGCGCCAAGGTCGCGAGCCCGGTGCTGAACCGGGTGCTCGCGCGCCTGAAGGCCGGCCCCGACGGCCGGGCCATCGACCTGGAGCAGCCCGACGACGCGGCGGTGATCCGGACGCCCGCCTCGGGTCGGATGCTGCAGACGGTGGACCACTTCCGCGCCTTCATCGACGACCCCTACGTCTTCGGGCGGATCGCCGCCAACCACTGCATGAGCGACATCTTCGCGATGGGCGGCCAGCCGACCAGCGCGCTCGCCATCGTGACGCTGCCCTTCGCGGCGGAAGAGAAGCTGGAGGCCGACCTGGAGGCGCTGCTGGCGGGCGCGCTGCGCGCGCTGGCCGAGGCCGGCGCCAGGCTGATCGGTGGCCACACCGCCGAGGGACCCGAACTGGCCTTCGGGCTGACGGTGAACGGCGAGATCGAGACGGGTGCGCCGCTGCGCAAGGGCGGGGCGGCGGCCGGCGAGGTGCTGATCCTGACCAAGCCGCTCGGCACGGGCGCGATTCTCGCCGCCGACATGGCCGGCGAGGCGTCGAGCGCGTGGGTCGAGGCCGCCCTCGACGCCATGGTCTCCAGCGGCGGGCCGGCGGCGCGCATCCTCGTCGATGCCGGGGCCAGCGCCATGACCGACGTCACCGGCTTCGGCCTGCTCGGCCATCTGATCGAGATGCTGAAGGCCTCGGGCACCACCGCGCGCCTCGACCTCCGGGCGCTGCCGGCGCTCCCCGGCGCCAGTGAACTCCTGGCGCGCGGCATCGCCAGCACGCTGCATCCCGCGAACGAGGCCTTCGCCGAGGTCCTGGCGCCCGGCGCGCCGACCGATCCCCTGCTGTTCGATCCGCAGACGGCGGGTGGCCTGCTGGCGAGCCTGCCGGCGGGGCGGGCGGCGGACGCACTGGCCCGCCTGGCCGCGGCGGGCCATGCCCGGGCGGCGGTGATCGGCGAGATCGGGCCGGCGCCGGCGCCGGGCGAACCGCTGGTCGGCCTCGGGCACGGGGCTCCTTGACCGGCCCCGGCGGCGGGAAGCCGAGGGCGAGGAAGACCGGGCGGCCGCGATCAGCCGGCGAACATGCGGCGGACCATGCGGTTGGCGAGCGCCAGCCGGGCGACGTCCAGGTCGCCCGATTGCTGGAAGTCCTCCACCAGTTTGGCGCAGCGTGCGATGATACCGGCGTTGGCCCCGGTCCAGTCGTCCACGATCGCTTCCGGATCGGCGCCGTTGGCCGAGGCCAGCACCTTGGCCGAAAGACTCCGCTGCTGGTCGTAGAAATCGTCGACGAGCGACGCGATCGCCGAGCGCTCCCAGAAGTCGACCGTGTGGATATCGTCGGCGGCCCGGCGCAGCCAGTCGAGCCCCAGGCGGGCACCGAGCAGGAAATAGACCCGGCCGACTTCGGCGACGTCCCGGCCGGTTTGACCCGCCGCGAGGACGATGTCGGGTGCCGCCGCCAGCAGCGACAGGCCGGCGACACGCGCCGCCAGCACCTCGTCGACGCCCTTCGCCCGGAATTCCGCCGCCCGCGCCGCCATGGCCTCGGCCTCCTCCGGACTGGCGAGTTCGGCCAGCCGGTCGGCCACGCTCTTGATGCCCGGGGCAAAGCGCTTCAGCGTATCGGAAATCGCGAGCGGTTGTGGCTGGTTGCGCAGAAACCAGAGGGTGCCGTAACGCAGCAGCTCGGAGACCCGTACCAGGATCTCGGTCTGCACCGCGGCCCCGATCTGGGTATCGACCGCCTCCACCCGGGACCAGACGCGGCGCAACGCGAAGGCGTCACGCGCGGTCGAATAGGCGCGGGCCACCGCTTCGACGCTCTCGCCGGTCTCCTCCACCAGGTCGTGAACGAAGGTGATGCCGACGCGGTTCACCACCGAATTGGCGACGATGGTGGCGATGATCTCCTTCTTCAGCGGATGATCGACGATCTGGGCGCGAAAGCGTTTACGGAGCGGCCGGGGAAAGTACTTGACCACGTCGTTCAGCAGGAACTCGGAGTCGGTCAGGTCGCTCGCCAGGAACTCCTCGTAGAGAACGTTTTTCGAATAGGCGAGGAGGATCGAAAGCTCCGGCCGGGTCAGACCCCGGCCCGCCGCGCGCCGCTCCTCCAGGACCTCGGCGTCCGGCAGGAATTCCACCCCCCTGTCCAGCTTGCCCTGACGCTCCAGGGCCCGCATGTAGCGGACCTGCGGCTCCAGCAAGTCGAGGGCATGGCTTTCCGCCATGGTCAGCGCCTGGGACTGAAGGTAGTTGTTGCGCAACACCAGTTCGCCGACCTCGTCGGTCATTTCGGCGAGTTGACGGTTGCGCTGCTTCTCCGTCAGTTCCCCCTCGTCGACGACGCGGCCGAGCAGGATCTTGATGTTGACCTCGTGGTCGGAGCTGTCGACGCCGGCGGAGTTGTCGATCGCGTCGGTGTTGAGCCGGCCGCCGAGCAACGCGTACTCGACCCGGCCGAGCTGCGTGCAGCCGAGATTGCCGCCCTCGCCCATGACCTTGCACCGAAGCTCGGCGCCGTTCACGCGCAGGCCGTCGTTCGCCCGGTCGCCGGCATCGCCGTGGCTTTCCCGCGACGCCTTCACATAGGTACCGATGCCGCCGATCCAGAGCAGGTCGACCTCGGCCTTGAGCAGCGCGTTGATCAGCTCGTTCGGCGGCATCGCGTCGTCGTCCAGGCCGGCGATCTTTTTCACTTCGGGCGTCAGGGTGACGGACTTGGCCTTGCGGTCGTAAATCCCGCCGCCCTTGGAAATCAGCTTGGCGTCGTAGTCCCGCCAGGAACTGCGTGGCACTTCGAACAGGCGTTGGCGTTCCTTCCAGCTCGCCTCGGGGTCGGGCTCGGGGTCGATGAAGATATGGCGGTGGTCGAAGGCGGCGAGCAGTCGGATATGCTTGGAAAGCAGCATGCCGTTGCCGAACACGTCGCCCGACATGTCGCCGATACCGACGACGGTGAAGTCCTCGGTCTGAATGTCGCGGCCCACCTCGTGGAAGTGGCGCTTGACCGCCTCCCAGGCGCCACGCGCGGTGATCCCCATCTCCTTGTGGTCGTAGCCGGTCTTGCCGCCCGACGCGAAGGCATCGCCCAGCCAGAAGCCGTACTCGACCGAAATGTCGTTTGCGATGTCGGAGAAAGTAGCGGTGCCCTTGTCGGCCGCCACGACCAGGTAGGGGTCGTCCTCGTCGTAGCGAATGACCGAGGGGGGCGAGACCACGTTGCCGGCCGACAGATTGTCGGTGATGTCCAGCAGCCCGCGAACGAAGGTCTGGTAGGAGGCGATGACCTCGGCTTGTACCGTCTCCCGGTCACCGCCCACCGGCAATTGCTTGGGAAAGAAACTACCCTTGGAACCGACGGGGATGATAACCGCGTTTTTCACCATCTGCGCCTTCATCAGGCCCAGCACCTCGGTGCGGAAATCCTCCCGCCGGTCGGACCAGCGAAGGCCGCCACGCGCCACCTTGCCGCCGCGCAGGTGCACGCCCTCGACCCGAGGTGAATAGACGAAGATCTCGCGGAACGGGCGCGGCAGCGGCAGCTCCGCCACTTTCTGGCTGTCGAGCTTGAAGGAGAAATAGGATTTCGCCTCGCCGTCGGCGCCCGCCTGATAGAAGTTGGTCCTGAGCATGGACTGCAACAGGTTCAGATACCGGCGCAGAATTCGATCCTTGTCCAGACTTTCGACGGCCTCCAGCGCCTCCTGGATTTCCTCGGTGATCGCCGTCGACCCGACCGCGCGCTTCCCCTCGAGTTCGGGATCGAAGCGCAGCTCGAACAGCCGCACCAGCCGGCGGGTGATCGACGGATTGGCGGCCAGCGCGTCCTCCATGTACTCCTGGCTGAAGGAACTGCCGGTCTGGCGGATGTATTTGCAGAAGGCGCGAACCGCCATGACCTGGCGCCATTCGAGACCGGCGCGGAGGACCAGGCGATTGAAGCCGTCATCTTCCAGTTCGCCGCGCCAGATCCTGAGGAAGGCCGCCTCCAGTTTGGGCTTCAATTCGCCGAGGTCGAAAGCCTCCGCCTCCGCCTCGCGCATCTCGAAGTCCTGGACCCAGATATTGGCGCCATCCTCGAGGGTCAAGCGGAAGGGGGCCTCGCCCAGGACCTTGAAGCCCATGTGCTCGAGCATCGGCAGACAGTCCGAGAGCGCGACCGCGCCGCCCGGATGGTAGATCTTGAAGCGCACCACATGGTCGGGGTCCTCGATCACCCGATAGAAGTTGAGCCCGACCTCGCCGCCCGCACGCAAGGCCTCGATCTGCTCGATATCGCCGATCGCCCGTTCGGGCGCGAACGCCTCGGCATAGGAGGCGGGAAAGGCCTTGGCATAGCGGCGCTGGAGCACAACGGCCCGCTCCTCGCCGAAACGGTCTTCCAGGGCCTCGTAGAGATCGTCGCCCCAAGTCCGGGCCGCCTCGATCAGCTTCTTTTCGATCAGCGGATAACCGGGATCGGCCGGCGCCTTGCCGGGATCCGTGCCGATGATGATGTGGATCCGGGCGAGCGGCGATTCGCCAACCTGAACAAAGTCGTTGGAAAGCCGGCCGTTGAGCGATTTCACCAGGATAGCGATAAAGCGCGACCTGAGTTCCGAGGTCAGCCGGTCGCGCGGCACGAAAACGAGACATGAAAAGAAGCGGTCGAAGGGATCGCGACGGGGAAAGAGCTTGATCCCGGGCCGTTCCTGCAGGTCGAGGATGCCGGTCGCGATGTCGTGCAGCGTCTCGAGGTCGATCTGGAACAGCTCGTCGCGCGGATAGGTGTCGAGAATATGGGTCAACGCCTTGCCGTTGTGGCTGTCCGCCGTCACGCCCGCCAGGTCGATCACCCGGTGGATGCGCTGACGCAGGATCGGGATGTCGCGGGGCGTGCGGCTGTAGGCCGACGATGTGAAGAGGCCGACGAAACGCCGCTCCCCCACCACCTTGCCGGCCTTGTCGAAGCGCTTGACGCCGATATAGTCCATGTGGACGGCGCGATGCACGGTGCCGCGCACGCTGGTCTTGGTGATCAACAACAGCTCCGGGCGCTGGAAGAACCGCTGGACCAACGGTGTCAGCCCGGAGCCGTCCGTGCCACGCAGGACCTGGCGCTCCGGGTCGCGCAGGATGCCGTGACCGGAACCATCGACGACCTCCAGCGTCTCCTTTCCCCGCTTTTTCGCATAGGCGAAGTCGCGGCAGCCGAGAAAGGTGAAGTGGTTGCTCCGCATCCAGCGGAGGAAATCGCCCGCTTCCTCCGACTCCTCGGCCTCGACCGGGACGCCGGCCTCGAGTTCGGCGATGGCGTCGTCCAGGCGTTCCATCATCCCGGGCCAATCCTCGACGGAGAGGCGGACGTCGGCCAGAACCTCGGCCAGGCGATCCTCGATTGCGCCGAGCGCCTCGCGGCCGGTCTGCTCGCCGACCTGGATGTGCATCACGGATTCGGCGATGCCCGCCTCGCCCGACGCGAGCAGCCCTTGCCGCGCGCCCGCCTCGTCGCGCGCGACCCGTACGACGGGGTGGACCAGCAGGTGGAACACGTGACCCATCCGGGAGAGATTGCCGACGACCGAATCGACCAGGAACGGCATGTCGTCGTTGATGATCTCGATCACCGTGTGGGACGCATGCCAACCATGTTCGTCGATCCTGGGGTTGTAGGCGCGGACCGACGTCTCCCCGGGCTTGCGCGTCGCGGCGAATTTCCAAAGCGCGCGCGCCGCGCCATAGAGATTGTCGATCGAAATCTCCAACAGGTCGTCGGACGTGACCCGGTCGTAGAAGGCCCGAATGAAGGCTACCAGGTCCCGGCCGTCCTCCGCGCCGAGCCGATCGATGGCCAACGCCTCGACCTTCTCCAACCGCTCGGCCTTGCCCTTGAAAGCGCGTCCCCTGTCCATGACATCGTCTCCCGAATCTATGGCATTGCGAGGATCGACACTCGCGCTCAAAACGCGAGATTATGGTTAACGTTAACGCGATTGCCCGGCCGGTAAAAGCCGGGACTTGTCCGCCCGCGACGTGACAATAATGCCGGCTCCGCCGGAACGGCGTTGTAAGTCCTTGCCGCCACTGTCACAATATCGCGTCCGATTGTGCGATTCGTCTGTTCGAGGGGAAGATGTCCGAAGAACAACACAATCCAATGGCGGCGCGCATCGAGGACGTGCTGTCTCGAATGCCGTCGGATGTCCGTGACGGTTTTACGGAAGAACAGCTTGCCGCGTTGCGCGAGGCGATCGGCGCGGCACGCCCATGGCGGCAGTATCCGATCAACATTCGAATGACCTTCCCGCTCGGCGGGCGGCGGGCGTTCCTGACGCTCATCGGCGGCAGCGATCGTCGCGGCGGGCAGCGCCGTGACCTGGACCGCCAAGCCCATCCGCTCGGCACGACGGGCAACATGATCTTCCTCGGCGCCATCGTGGTCGCGCTCTACGGGGTCGCCGGCGTCGTCGCCCTGCTGATCGGCCTCGCGATCAAAGGCTAGCCCGCATTTCCCGCCGTGCCCACGGCCTCGGTCGACCTGGGCCGAGTCGATCGCCGAGGAGAGGGCCTGAAAGCGTGGCGGGGCTACGGGTGTTGGCCTTCGACGCGGCGGACGGCCGGACCGGATCGACCCTCCGGGCGTCCCGTTCATATCGCGTTCGAGCCGTTCGAAAAAGTCCGAATTGCACATCGGGATGGGATCATCCGGGCCAGGCGCCCCTTCGGCGACCCTAGGCCGGTATCGCCACGGGTGTCGTGGAGGCCGTCGGCTCGGACTTGCGGCGGATGCGCCAGAAACGCATGGCGCGTTTCGCCGACGCCGCTGGAATCTTGTTGTAGAGTTCCAGCAGTTCCGCCACCTCGGCGCCCTTCCGCGTCGTCCCGTCCAAATCGCCCAGCAATACGATCGAGGAAAAGGTCGAAAGGGCGAACCCACTGGCCTTGCAGGCGACCGCGACTGCTTCCACCGACTTGTCGGACAGCACCCGGTCGGCGGTCTGCAAGTCGACTTCGGCGAGCCGCGAGAACGCGGCCACGAAGACTTCCCACTCCCCCTGGCGGAGCGCCTGGGTCATGAAATCCTCGTTGAGATTGCGCTCCCGCTCTTGACGCAGCACGATCCGCAAGCCGCGGCGCATCTTGGCGTCGTACTCGTCGATCTCCTGGGTGAGCGAGGCACGGGTGTCCTCAAGGATGTCGTCGACGACGCTTTCGTCCATGTCGGCCTGGGTCAGGATGTATTCCTTCAACTGCGAGGAGACCCAGAAGAACATGTCGTGCATGAGGTCCGCCGGCAGGTCGCCGCGCTTTACCAGGGGATCCTGCAGGACGGCGCTTGTTTCCGAGCGGGCGACCAGGGTTTCCATGCCGCCGCGCGAGATCTGGGCTCCGGCGTTTCGGGCCAGATTGGCGAGGACGTTGTCGTCTCCCTTCTCGACCAGGGCGACCGAGACGGCTTCGGGGATCTTTTCGCGACGGGTCACGGCCATCATGTGCGCCTGACCCTTGCGCCGAACGATATCGACCAGGTCCTCTTCGTTGAGAGCCCGGCTTTCCGCCAGGATGGGCGCGGCGACGGCGATCTCGTCGTTCGCCAGCATATGGATCAGATTGGGTGGCGCGGTGTTGGCCGAGGCGAATCTTTCCGCCAGGCCCGCGCGTACCTTCATTTCGACATCGTGGGCGACCTTGGTCAGGATATCGTCGGCCAATTCCGCCTCGCGACCGTTCATGACGCTTGAATCGTCGATGAAAAGGTCCGCGACCTCCTCCAGAAGTTCGCGACGTTTGTCGCTGGAGTCCTCGTTGGCGAGGTTTATCAGCCTGTGCAACTTTTCGGGCGATTGGGACATGATTGCCAATTCCATTGGGTAGACGCGCGAGAACGAATCTGGTCCGACTTGGTAAAAATTTCGTCTACTTCGCCCTCTTGGGTCCGCGTGAGATGGAGCTTCAACGCCCGACGGCTCGGGCCGGGCGGCGGGGATCGGCGGCACCCCAGAGTCGACCGCTCTCCACATCGGCGGATATCGCGCAGACTCCACCGACTCGGTCGGAAAGCGCCGGCTCGACCACCACGCCATGACCGCG
>JAKZXM010000102.1:0-5618 GCA_047514975.1 Rhodospirillales bacterium | reverse complement strand
GAGGTCGAGCGGATTCACGCGGTTGATTGCAACCGCCTCGCGGTTCCAATCAACCGCGATCCGCTCTAGGCCACGCGCGGCGGCGGGCGGTCATTTCACGGGGTCGTCGTCGCCGGGGCGCGGACGCCGCGGCCGAAACGCCCAATAGACGACGCCGACGAACAGGACGACCAGCAGAAGGACCCAGGCCGGACCCACCTCTTCGAAAATCCCGGAAATCGTCACCGCCTCGCTCCCCCGCCGGAACCCGGAGCGCCGCAACCGGCGGCTCCGGGCCGGGCACGGGCGAGCATAGCGGAACCGAGCGCGCGGATTCCACATCCGCGCTTCTGCGCCGGACGGACGCGGCCAGATCGCGGTCGGTCGAAATCGCCTGGCGGCGATCCGCAGACTGCGTGAATCTGGTCTGCACCATTGAAATCAAAGCGGATTCACGCGCTCGATCGGAAACGCGATGCGGTTCCGATCAAACGCGATCCGCTCCATGCGGCGGCCTCGCGGCGATTCAAGCTCTCGGGTCAAATTCCCGGGTCCACAACCGCGGCGAGGCAGGCTACGATGGCCGCCTTGCAACCCGCTTCGAAACATATGCGTGCGCCGCCGCAGGCGCCGTCCATTGGGGCTCGCCGGGGGCTCGCCCGTGCCGTTGTAGGCGCGGCCGCGCTCGCGGGCGTCGTCGCCTGCGCGGCACCGCCGGCGCCCGACCCGGGCGCGGCCGGAATGCCAAGCAGGCCCGAGAGCGCGCGGACCAACGAACCGGCGCGCGCCGCGCGCCACATGATCGCCGCCGCCAATCCGCTCGCCGCCGAGGCCGGCCTCGAGATCTTGCGCGAAGGCGGCAGCGCACTCGACGCGGCGATCGCCGCGCAGATGGTGCTCAATCTCGTAGAGCCCCAGTCGTCGGGCATCGGCGGAGGAGGATTCCTCGTTCACTTTTCCGATGCGAGTGGCGACATCGACGCCTACGACGGCCGCGAGACCGCGCCCGCCGCCGCCGCGCCGGACCGGTTTGTGGACGCGAGCGGCGAGCCGATGACGTTCTTCGACGCCGTCGTGGGCGGAATTTCGGTGGGCGTTCCGGGATTGCTCCGCATGCTGGAGGCCGCGCGCCGCGACCACGGAAAGCTTCCGTGGCGAAGGCTGTTCGAACCCGCGATCAAGCTGGCCGAGAACGGATTTCCCTTGTCGGCGCGCCTTCACGCCTTGGTAGCCGCGGACAAGCACCTAGGCACCTTCGATGAGGCGCGGGCCTACTTCTACACGCCCGCCGGCGAGGCGAAGGCGGCGGGAACGACCCTCGTCAACCGGCCGCTCGCCGAAACGTTGAGCACCATCGCCGAAGATGGCGCGGACGCGTTCTATGGGGGCGAGATCGCGCGCGACATCGTTCGCACCGTGCGCGGCGCGGCGCGCCATCCCTCCGACATGACCGAGGACGACTTGGCCGCGTACGAGGCCAAGCGCCGCGCGCCGCTTTGCATGCCGTATCGCTTTTGGCTCGTGTGCGGCATGCCGCCCCCCACCTCGGGCGCCATCGCGACCCTCCAGACCCTGGGGATACTTCAAGAATTCGATCTCGGGGCGCTGAAGCCCGATTCCGCGCGCGCCGTGCATTTGATCACCGAGGCGAGTCGGCTCGCATTCGCCGACCGCAACGTCTTCGTCGCCGATTCCGATTTCGTGCCCGTGCCCGCCGCGGCGCTCTTGAATCCCCGCTATCTCGTCGAGCGTGCGAAGGCCATCTCGCCCGAAAGGAGCATGGGCCGCGCCGCGCCCGGCGACGTTTTCGCAAACTCAGGCCTGGGCGCGGGCGCCGAGCCCGAACGCGGCGTCTCGACGACGCATCTGAGCGTCGTCGACGCAGACGGCAACGCGCTCGCGCTCACCTCGAGCATCGAAAACGCCTTCGGCTCGCGCCTGATGGTCCGGGGTTTCCTCCTCAACAACCAGCTCACCGATTTCTCGTTCGTTGCCGAGCGCGACGGAGCGCCGGTGGCGAACCGGGTGGAGGCAGGAAAGCGCCCGCGCAGCTCCATGTCGCCCACCATCGTCTTCGACGGCAGCGGCCGGCCGGTCCTGGTGGTGGGCTCGCAGGGCGGCTCGCGCATCATCGGCTACGTGGTCAAAACCCTGATCGGCGTCCTCGACTGGGACCGTAACGTCCAAGAGGCCGTCGCGGCGGCGCATTTCGTCAACCGCAACGGCGCGACGGACCTCGAAATCGGGACCCCGATCGCGGCCCTGAAGCCCGAACTGGAGGCGCTTGGCCACGAAGTCACGGTGCGTGCGCTTACCAGCGGACTTCACGCCATCGCCATCACCGAAGACGGACTTCTGGGTGGCGCCGACCCGCGCCTCGAAGGCCGGGCGCTCGGCGATTGACGAAAACGGACGCCGAGGCTCCGAGCGTCTTCATGCTGCCGGGCCGCGACCGGCGGGTCCGCGGCGGCCATCCGTGGGTCTATTCCAACGAAATTCGCATGACGCCCGAGGCGAAGGCGCTCGCGGGCGGAACCGTTACCCGTCTGCGCCGGGCGGACGGCAAGCCGCTGGGCGTCGGTACCTTCAACCCCCAGGCCCTGATCGCCTATCGACAGTTCTCGCCTCGGGCCGAGACGGTCGTTGACGGCGAGCTGATCGGCGAGCGCTTGATGCGCGCGCTGGCGCTCCGCCAACGCCTGTTCGCCGAACCGTATTACCGCCTGGTCCACGGCGAGGCCGACGGGCTTCCGGGCCTGATCGTCGATCGCTTCGCCGACGCCTTCGTCGTACAGGCCGGGACCGCGGGGATCGAGGCGCTGCTCGGCGACGTGATCGCGGCGTTGAACGAAAGGCTCGGCGCGAAGACCGTCGTCTTGCGCAACGACGGCCCCTTCCGCCGCCTCGAGGGCTTGGATGCCTACGTCCGGGCGGCGACGGGCGAGGTCCGAGAACCCGTCGAGGTGATCGAGGGGGGCTTGCGCTTTCCGGCAGACCTGATGGCCGGACAGAAGACGGGCTGGTATTTCGACCAGAGCGAGAGCCGCGCCTTCGTCGCGCCCCTAGCCGTGGGCGCCTCGATGCTGGACGTCTATTGCTATACGGGCGCGTTCGCGCTCGCATCCGCCGCGGCGGGCGCGGACGCCGTGCTGGGCGTCGATTCCTCGCGCGAGGCGCTGAGCTTGGCCCGGCGTGCGGCGGATCGGAACGGCGTCGGCGCCGGCGTCGAATTCGAACGTGGCGACGCCTTCCGGTTCCTCGCCGAACTCGCCCAGGAGAGGCGACGGTTTCGCGTCGTCGTCGCCGACCCGCCCTCGTTCGTGCGCTCGCGGGCAGAGCTGAAATCGGGGCTTCGCGGCTATCGCAAGCTTGCCCACCTCGCATCCACCGTCGTCGAAGGCGGCGGCTTCCTGTTCATCGCGTCGTGTTCGCACAACGTGCCCGCGGACGCGTTCGCGAACGAGGTCTCGTTGGGAATTACGCGTGCCGGGCGAGCGGCGCGCATCATCCGCGCGGCGGGCGCCGGCCCCGATCATCCGGTACACCCCTTTCTCGCCGAAACGGCTTACCTCAAGTCGCTCGTCCTTCAGATCGATTGAGCGGATCGCGGTCGCGATCAACGGGCGTCGTTCAGCGCCCAGTCGTAGGCATGATCCGCGAAGCCGCGCGCGCTTTTCAAGCGGGCGCGCAACGCCGGGGCCGCGAAACGCGCGAGATGGGCGATCGCGCCCGCCTCATCGCCGCGCCACGAGGAACAGCCGGCGGAAGGGGAACAATGTCCGGCCGTCGGCGCGGCGCGGATAGGCCGCTCTCGTAAGCTCGCCATAGACGGCGAGGAACCCGTCCCTGTCCTCGCCTTCGAGGGCCTGGAGATAGGGCCTGAGGCCGGTGCCCGCGGTCCACTCGAACACCGCGTCGGCGCCTTCGAGGGCGTGCAAATACGTGGTCTCCCAGATGTCGAGTTCGCGGGCGTGGGGCGCGAGGATGTCGAAATAGTCCTCAGGTTCCGCCACAGGCCGGGCGCGCAAGATGGGCTCGAGCCGCGCCCGCCAAGGGCCCGACCGGGCGGCGGCAATCATGTTCTCGTGCGACGGCTGGTCGTAGTTGCGCGGCATCTGGACGGCGAGCAGGGCGCCCGGCCGCAGCGGCTCGATCAGGCGCGGGAACAACCGGGCGTGATCGTCCAGCCACTGAAGCGCGGCGTTGGAGAACACGAGATCGGCGTCGCCGGGCGGTGACCAGTCGGCGAGGTCCGCCTCGCGCCATACGATCGCGCCGTCACCGGCCATCGCGCGGGCCAGCATGGGGGCCGAGGAATCGATGCCGGTCACGCGGGCGGCGGGCCAGCGCTCGGCCAGAAGCTTCGTCGTGATACCGGTCCCGCAGCCGAGATCGAACACCGCGCGCGGCGCGGCGCCTTGCGAAAGCGCGCGCTTTACCGCGCCGAGCAGATCGAGCGCCGGGCGTGCCCGCTGGTGCGCGAACTTGAGGTGTTGCCGGGGGCTCCAATCCACCGCCGCCGGCGCCGTTCGCGGCGTGGGTGCGCCCGTCGTCGGGCGTGGGCCCGCGCGCGCTCACGGCGCCGCTGCCGGTCCTCGGCGCTCGGCCGGCAACTCGAGCCGGAAGGTGGTGCCTTCGTTTCCCGATTGCACGAGCGTGATCTCGCCGCCGTGGGCGCGCATCACGTCGCGGGCGATGACCAGTCCCAGTCCCGTGCCGCCGGCGCGCGCCGATCCGGCGAAAGGCTGGAAAAGATCGTGGCGGGCACTCACCGCGATGCCGGGGCCGTCGTCGGCCAATTCGATGACGACCCGTCCATCGTTCGCCCGGGCGCTCACCCGCACGCTCGTGCCGCCGGCCTGGAATGCGTTTTCGCCGAGGTTGGTGAACACCCGGAAGAGCTGCTGGCGGTTGGCGTCGACTTCGAGCGCGTCGGGAACCCCGTTCAGCCACTGACGCGACGCGCCCGCGGCGGCGGCGGGACCGGCGCGAATCGACTCGCCCGCCTCGGCCACCAGTTCGCGAAGCCCGAACCGGGTCGGATTGAGCGGCGGCGTGGCGTCCGCGACGAAGTTGAGCGTCTGGCTGCACAACTCGACGGCCCGGTCGATCGATTGGTAGAGCCGGGGCGCGAGTTTCTTGACCTCGGGATCGTCGATGTCGGCGAGCCGGTCCGAGATCAGGACCGCCGTCGACAGGCTGTTGCGCAGATCGTGATTGATCTTGGCGACCGCCGCGCCGAGGGTGGCGAGGCGCGTTTTCTGGTGGAGCGCGGCCCTGAGCTGCTCCTGCATCACCGACAATTCGCGCTGCGCGACGCCGATCTCGTCGCGGCGCGTGCTCGCGACCGAGGTCCGGGACATGTCCTCGGGGTCTTCGCGGAACGAGGTCATGGTCTCGGTGATCCGGCGCATGGGGCGGACCAAAAGGAGATGCAGGCTCAAATAGACGAGGCCCGCGGTGATCAACGAAATGACGATGGAGAGCTGCAATATCCGGTTGGAATATCCGTACATGGCCGCGCGCATGGGGGCTTCGTCGAGAACCACCTCGATGGTCGTGTCCGGCCCCTTCGGCGAGGATCCGAGCACCCGGATGACGCGGTTCTCGTCCTGGCCCAAGGCCGCGAACGCGTCGAC
>JAKZXM010000101.1:0-2780 GCA_047514975.1 Rhodospirillales bacterium | reverse complement strand
GCTCCGCTCTCCAGCCACTGGCGCAGCCAGGGCCCATACTCGCCCGCGCGCGAAGGGAAGGTCTGGGCGTGCGCGGCCGCCGCTTCCGACGCACACAGCACCGGCCACGCGCCCATGTATTCGCGAAGGTTCGACGGCATGCTGACGGGCACGATCTGGGCGCCCAGCCGCTCCACGGTTCGCACGCCCGCGGCGACGGCCGCCGCAAAATCCGCGTCCATGTCCTCGGCGGCGTACTTCTCGTCGTAGCCCACTTTCAGTTCCCGTACCCCGGCGTCCAAGCGCCCCAGCATGTCTGGCACGCTTTCCGGCAACGCCGTCGGGTCGTTGGGGTCGGTCCCCGAGATCGCCTGAAGAACAATGCCGGCGTCCGCCGACGACCGCGTAAGCGGACCGACGTGGTCCAAGGATTCGGCGAGGGCCAACACGCCGTAGCGGGATACGCGTCCCCAGGTCAGCTTCAGGCCGACCGTGCCACAAGCGCAAGCCGGATTGCGGATCGAACCACCGGTATCGCTTCCCAGGGTCGCGAACGCGAGTCCCGCGGCCGTCGCACACCCCGACCCGCTCGACGAGGCGCCGGCGTAGTGGCCTTTCTTCCACGGGTTCTCGGGAACGTCGAACTTCGGATTGTAGCCGCCCATCGCGCCTTCGGTCAGGTTCAGCTTGCCGAGCAGCACCGCGCCCGCTTCGGACAGCTTGGCAACGACCGTCGCGTCGAACGCAGGCACATGGCCGGCGAACACCGCGCAACCGCCCATGGTCGGCACACCGGCCGTATCGCACAGGTCCTTGACCGCGACCGGTACCCCGTGCATGGCTCCACGATAGCGGCCCGCCGCGATCTCGGCATCGGCCGCCCGTGCCTGCTCCCTCGCGTGCTCGAACATTGCGGTCGCATAGGCCTTCAGTCGGCCGTCGAGGCGCTCGATACGCTCGATCTGGGTCTCCGCCAGATCTGCGGCCGACAACTTGCCCTCGCGGATCAGGGGCGCGACTTCGGCGATCGTCTTGAAATGAAGCTCTTCGGCCATCGCTATACTCGCTCCGAGGGGTCCCGATCAAACTTGAGGTGCGCCGCGGTCCGCCATCTTGAGCGCATCACCCACCGCCGCGAACGATACCACCCCCGAGGCTGCCCGGACACCGGCGGCGAGAAGGCCCGATCCGGCTCGAACCGCAGTGTAGTGCAGTTGCACCAGGGATCATCCCCGTTCGAACCACCGCCGGCGCATCACATCCGCTGGTTCCTCCGAAGGCGGACGTGACACACGCCGGCCATGAGAGTTGATCCCAGGGATAGAGGCGGGCCTCCGCCAACTCGAAGCTCGGCCGCAGGGTGAATTGACTCGGCTTCGCAGCCAACGATAGGTTTGCGCCGCACCTGACCAGGCGCCCAACGCAATTCTCCCGGGGACCAGCCGGACCATGCCACACATGAAGGGCGGCGAGCTGATCGCGGATTTCCTGATCGCAGAGGACGTGCCGTACGTCATCGGGCTCTGCGGCCACGGCAACGTCGGCATGCTGGATCCGCTGTACGAGCGCCGCGACAAGATCCGCATGATCTCGGTCCGTCACGAGCAGGCCGCCGGCCACATGGCCGACGCCTATTTCCGGGTCCGCCACCAGCCGGTGGCGACCTTGACCAGCTGCGGCCCGGGGTCTGCGAACCTGGTCATGGCCACGGCGGTGGCCCAGGCCGATTCGTCGGGCTTCCTCGCCATCACCGGCAACGTCGCCACCTCGCAGTTCAACCGCGCCCCCTTTCAGGAGACCTACCGCTACGCCCAGGCCGATTTCCCGTCGGTGATGCGCCCCTATGTCAAGCGCAGCTACCAGTGCACCCGCGTCGACATGCTGCCGCTGGCGCTGCGCCAAGGTCTCGGGCTGGTGACGGCGGGACGGCCCGGCCCGGTGCACCTCGACGTTCCCTACGACGTCTTCCAGGAGGCCGCGGACGTGGACGTTCCCGTGACCGACCGCGCCACGTTCAGCTCGCGCACCGCGGCCTCGCCCGCCGACGTGGAACGCGCGGCCGAGATGCTGGCGGCGGCCGAGCGCCCGTTGATCTTCGCCGGCCAGGGCATGACCATCTCGGAGGCCGCGCCCGAGCTGACCCGCCTGGTCGAGAGATTCGCCATCCCGGTCGTCAACTCGCCCAACGGCTTCGGGACCCTCGACATGACGCACCCCTTGGCGCTCGGCTTCATCGGCCGCAACGGGGCGTATCCGGCGAACCAAGCGGGACGGCGCGCCGACGTGCTGCTGACCGTGGGCGCGCGTTTCGACGACCGCTCGGCTTCGAGCTGGCTTCCGGGCTACTCGTGGAACATCCCGCCGACCAAGCTGATCCATGTCGACATCGACTCGGGCGAGATCGGGCGCAACTACCCGGTCGCGCTCGGCATCGCCGCCGACGCCAAGACCTTCCTCGCCCAGCTATTCGACGCGCTCGAGGCGCGGGGCTTCGCCGAGGGCCGAACTGCCCCCTGGCTGGCGGCGATCGAGGAATGGACCGACGAGTGGCAGGCGTTCGTCGCGCCCAACTTCGGCGTCTCGAGCTCGCCATTGCGGCCCGAGGCGGTGGTGGAAGGCTTGGCCGCGGTCCTGGACGAGAATGCGATTCTGGCCCTCGACGTGGGCGTCCATCACAACTGGTTCATGCAGTTCTGGAAGCCGCGCCGGCCCCAGCGCATGCTCAACTCGTGGGGCTTCGCCGGCATGGGCTTCGGGGTGTGCGGGGTGCTCGGCGCCAAGCTCGCGGAGCCCGAGACGCC
>JAKZXM010000100.1:0-8047 GCA_047514975.1 Rhodospirillales bacterium | reverse complement strand
GGCCGCGTACGAAACCGGCCAGCATCTCATCGATCTCTCGGAACCGGGCGCGAATGGTCGGCGCGGCCTCGCGTGGCAGCAGGGCGTCGATCCTGGCGACGATACGGTCCCAGTCGCGGAGCAGGTAGAACGTCACCAGCGGGGTGATGACGATCAATGAGAAAAGCTGCAGAAGCGCGACACCACCGCTCCAAAGGCCCATGAGGAGCTCCGCGATCCAGCCGATCGCCTGCGCTCCGTACGTGCTGGCTGCCTCGCCCAGCTTCTCCATCTGCGCCGCCGTCAGGTCCGTCTCGAGCCGCTCGAGGAACGGCATCGCGAACTCGCGCAGGCGCGAAGCGTATTCGGGAACGCGGATGAGGAATTTGGTGACTTGGGCCTGGAGAAGCGGGAACAGTAGCACCACGATGGCGACGGAAATGACGAAAAAAGCGGCCGTGATCAGGCTCGTGGCAAGGGTCCGCGAGCATCGCCATTTTTCGAGCCGGTCCGCCAGCGGATCCAGGAAATAGGCCACCGCCATTCCGGCGACGAAGGGGAGTAGAATTTCGCTCAACAGCGAAAGCGCGGCGGCGAGCGATGCGACAGCGGCAATCCCGATCCCGAGGCGCCACGCCGGCGTCATTCGCCGTCTTCCATGATCGCGGCGCGGCGGCTCCATTCGACCACGTAGACGGCCCCGGAAGCAAACGTCGTCGCGGCGACCGCGCACGTGAACGCATCGATGAGCCACGCGGCTTGGATATCCAGGCCGAGGACGGCAAGGACCACCGTCGCAAGGATGATCTGGACGAGCGTGTTTACCTTGCTGATCACATACGGTTCCATGGTCAGCGAGCGGGTGAGCGACTGGAACAAGATGGCGCCGCCGATGATCAGGACGTCGCGAAAGACGACCATGATGACGAGCCAGGTGGCGATGTTCCCCGATTGGCTGAGCGAGATGTAGACGCAAACGAGCAACGCCTTGTCGGCCAGCGGATCGAGGTATCGGCCGAAGGTGGTCTCGGCGTTCATCCGTTTCGCCAGATAGCCGTCGAGCGCGTCGCTGATGCCGGCCGCGAGGAACAGCCAAAAGGCCTCGGTCATACGCTCGTCGAGTATGAGCCAGACGATCACCGGCACGGACAGCAGGCGACCCATGGAGATGAGGTTGGGCAGGTTCACGACCGGTCGCGTCCCGCAGGTCCGAGCAGTTCGAGGATCGACTCGTCGCCCCTCCAAGTGAGGAGGAGATCGGCCTGTTCCAGGGCGAGGACGAGTTGATCCGGACTGCCGAAATGGTGAAGGTTGACGCGCACTTCGTCGAGCGACATCAAGACGAGGTCGATTCGGCGGATCACCGCGACCCCGTCCAGGTGCTCGCGGATCTCGAGCCAGTGCGAAAGCCCGCTGATGGGGACGGCGACCGCAAGCACGCCGAGATCGCCGAGGCGAAGGATGTTGTCCCGCTTCCAGTTGTCCTCGATGTCGTGGACCAGCGCCGACGCCGCCCGGCGCAGCAGCGCGTCGACGTCCTCGCCTGGCCCGACCGTGAACGACTTGACGAGAGATTGTTCGTTGATAGCGGTTCCGAACCGGGTCGCCACCACGTCCAGCTTCGGCCGCTGCCCGCGACCATCCACGCCGCGCGTGCCGTGAACGACCAACACGTCACCCGCGCCATAGCGCCGGGCGATGGCGCTGAGCCGCTGGGCGTCGCCGTCAAGCGCCTGCTCGGCCCCGATGGCGGCGATATCGGACAGATCGCCGATCGGATGAACCATCGGAACCAGCCCGTCCTGGGCATCTCCTTGGTTCCAGGCGTCGCGCCACGGATTCGGCTCGTCCCACAACAAGAGCGCCCCGGCCGCCTGATAGACCGGCAGCACAAGGACCGGCTTACTGGGGGTCTCGGCAAACCACAACCCGTAATCGGTCAACAGCCGGCGAATCTCGGCGGGCTTGAAGCGGTAAATCAAGCTCGCCAGGTAGCGCACGGCCGAGCGCTTTTCGAGTTCGATGGAGAAATCGCGCACATAGGCGGCGATTTCGCGGCTCGGCAAATCGGGAAGATGCTCGTGGTCCGCGCGCAGCGTCAACCGCTCGAGCAAGTGGCGAAATGCCAATCCCTCGCCGAGAACGAGGGCCTTGTCCCGGGCGGCGGCCGCGGTCTCGTCGGTCACGTCGACGGCGATGCCCTTGACCTCGAAGACGTCGCTCGTCTGGGCGCGCGCCGACACCGGCATGAGGAGCGCGCATACCACGGCGACGACCACGGCGCGAGCGGTCCTCGGGGAACGCGGGCGAGCGCGGCTCCGCGACGTCGCAAATCGCCGCGACATTGCAAAAGGCCTTGAATCCAGTATCTTCCGCACCCTCTAAGAATGCACAGTCGCCGACGCTGTCGTCGAGGAGAAGAGCATCCCCTCGCTCACGTACAAGGACGCCGGCGTGAATATAGACGCCGCCACCGCACTGGTCGAGACCGTCAAGTCGGTCGCGCACGGGACGAAACGGCCCGGCGTCGCCTCGGAAATCGGCGGTTTCGGCGCGCTGTTCGACCTCAAGGCCGCGGGTTTTCGCGATCCGGTTCTCGTCGCGTGCACCGACGGGGTGGGCACCAAGCTCAAGGTGGCCATCGCGACGGATCGCCACGAAGCTGTGGGGGTCGATCTGGTGGCCATGTGCGTCAACGATCTCGTGGTGCAAGGCGCCGAGCCCCTCTTCTTTCTCGATTACATCGCCGCGGGCAAGCTCGATTCGCGAACCGCCGCCAGGGTGGTCCGAGGCATCGGCGAAGGGTGCGCCTTGGCACGCTGCGCGCTCGTCGGGGGCGAGACGGCCGAGATGCCGGGCCATTATGCGGGGGATGATTACGATCTCGCGGGCTTCGCGGTCGGCGCCGCCGAACGCGGCCGACTCTTGCCGCGCGACACCGTCGCCGACGGTGACGTGATTCTGGGCTTGGCTTCCGACGGCGTGCACGCCAACGGGTTTTCGCTGGTGCGGCGGATCGTTGCCGACCGCCGGCTCGATTACGACCGGCCGGCGCCGTTCGATTCGGGCCAAAGCCTCGGGGACGCGCTGCTGGTGCCGACAAGAATCTACGTGCAAAGCTGCCTTTCGGCGATTGCCGTGGGCGGCGTCAAGGCCCTCGCCCACATCACCGGCGGCGGCCTGATCGACAACGTGCCGCGTTCACTTCCCGACGGTCTCGGCGCCGACATCGACGCCGCCGCCTGGGCCTTGCCGCCCGTGTTCGCGTGGCTCGCGGACGCCGGCGGAATCGCGCCGGACGAGTTGGCGCGCACCTTCAACTGCGGGATCGGAATGACCGTCGTGGTCGGGTCCGGCGACGCCGAGGGGGTCGAAAAAGCATTTCGCGATGCGGGCGAGACGGTTTACCGGGTCGGACGAGTCCGGCGCCACGACGCGCGCCGGCCGCGCCTCGTCGTTGAAGGCGCGGCGACCCGATGGCGTCCATGAACGCACGGACGAAACTGAAGCTCGGCGTCCTGATCTCCGGCCGGGGAACAAACCTCCAGGCGCTTATCGACGCCCAGGCGAATCCGGAATTCCCGGCCGAGATCGCGCTCGTGCTGTCCAACGTACCGGGTGCCGAGGGGCTGGGCCGGTGCGCGCGCGCGAACATTTCCGCCACCGTCATCGATCACAAGGTTTTCGACGGCCGCGAAGCGTTCGAGGACGCGCTCCACGACGCGCTCGCATCGGCGGGCGCGCAACTCGTTTGCCTCGCGGGATTCATGCGGCTGCTGACGGACGATTTCGTCGCCCGCTGGTGCGACCGCCTCATCAACGTCCACCCGTCGCTTTTGCCCGCGTTCAAGGGACTGCACGTCCACGAGAGGGCGATCGAGGCCGGCGTTCGGATCACCGGTTGCACCGTCCATTTCGTGCGCCCGGCCATGGACGACGGGCCGATCATCGCCCAGGCCGCGGTCCCGGTCCACGCGGGCGACGACGCCGCGGCGCTCGCGGCAAGGGTGCTCGCCGAAGAGCACCGCATCTATCCCCTGGCCGTTCGACTCATCGCCGAAGGCCGGGTTCGGGTCGCCGGCGAACGGGTCCTTATCGAACCGATGGCGACGCCCGAAGGCGCGCTGGTCAACCCCTGTCCCGGCTTAACCGCGCGCCCGGCGCGCGGGCGACTCAGCCGACGATTTCAAGATCGCTGAAAAAGAAAGCGATTTCGGCGGCCGCCGTTTCCTCGGAATCCGAGCCGTGGACCGAGTTCTCCTGGACGTTCTGGCCGAATTGCTTGCGGATCGTGCCGTCTTTGGCGTTCGCCGGATTGGTCGCCCCCATGATCTCGCGATAATGGGCGATGGCGTTCTCGCCTTTCAGCACCTGAACGACCACCGGCCCGGAACTCATGGACGCGCAAAGCTCGCCGTAGAAAGACCGCTCGGCGTGCACCGCGTAGAACGCCTCCGCCTGTTCACGCGTGACGCGGAGTCTTTTTTGCGCGATGACCGAGAGTCCGGCATCCTCGATGTGGGCGGTGATGCTACCCGTCAAGTTCCTTGCCGTGGCGTCCGGTTTGATGATGCACAAGGTCTTTTCAGCAGCCATGCCGTCTTGAGCTTTCGATTGACTTGGACGTTCGAGCGTTGCGAGGCGGAAAGCCGGCCCGGGACCGCGAAGGCTCGTTCCAGGTCCCGAGGAGCGGCGCGTTATACTCGCAACGATCGGCCCTGGCAACCGGTTCGAGGTCATGCGAATCGGCGCCCGCGCCCGTCGCTCCGAGGGATGTTCGAACCCGGCGATCCGGACCGGCACGTGTCCCGACACGTGCATCACGACAGCGCCCGGGGGGCGCGATCGGGCGGTGGGGGCCTGCGCTACTCGGCGGCCTCTCGCGTTACCGCGATCGCGGCTTCGCCCGACACCGTGGTGCGCCAGGCGAGGCGGCGGTGTTTCTCGGTGTCGAAGAGCGTCGCCGAGTGCAATGAGCAGCGGTTGTCCCAGAAGACCAGATCGCCGGTGCGCCATTCGTGGGCGTAGACGAAGCGCGGCATGGTCGCGAAGTGGCGCAACTCGCGCAGCAAGCCCTGGCCTTTCAACAGCTCCCAGCCTTGAATGTTCCACGCGACCTCGCCGCCGCCGCAATAGAGCGCCTTCAGGCCGGTCTCGGGATGGACGCGGACCAGCGGCTGGATCACTTCGGGCAGCGCCGCCTTTTCCGCGTCCGTCATCGGCTCGCGGTCGGGGTAGTACGCCTGATAGGCGTGGAAGCGCGAGACCACCACCGTGAGACCGTCGATCTCGGCCTTCGTGCTTTCGGGCAGCGCGTCGTAGGCCGCGTACATGTTGGCGAACAGCGTGTCGCCGCCCACGGGAGGGACCTCCTTGCCGAGCAGGAACGTGTACGAGACGGGCGTCTCCAAATACATCTCGTCGGTGTGCCACATGGTGCCCGCGAGCTTGAGGCCGAGCGGCTTGCCGTTCTCGACGATGTTCGAGATCACCCAGATCTCGGGATGGCCGTCGAGCCGGTACTGGGCGAGGTGCATCGGCTTGATTTCGCCGAAGCGGAGGGTGAACGCCATGAGCTCGTCCGGGGTCATGTCCTGCTGGTCGCGCACCACGACGCAGATGCGCTCGCGCAACAGCCGCCTGATCTCGGCGAAGGTGTCGTCGTCGAACGCAGCCTTGGGATCGAAGCCCACCACTTCGCCGCCCATGGGACCCTCGAATGCATTGAATTTCGGCTTCGCCATCTTGACGCCTCCTCGATTTCTTTCGGGCACTATATCGCCCGTCGGGGCGCAAATTTCGCCGCCACCCGCGCTACGCTTGCTCCTTCTTTTCCCAAGCGCCGGCGCCGGTCTGGCGCCAATAGGTGAGCGCGTGGCCGGACCCAACGTACGACCGCCAGCGTTCGCGGGCGGCCTCGAGCGCGTCCGGATCGTTGCCGTCGAAGATCTCGAACACGCGCTGGTAGTCGCCGGCGCGGGCGGTCACGGACCCGTCGGTCAAGAATAGGAAGCTCGCGCCGTTCGGGTTCTCGTCGTGCTCGGTCAGCCAGATCGGCTGGTCCTCCGCAAACCCGTCATTCTCGGCGCCGTGCGGAAGCCAGGAATCCCGCCCGAACGTCCACAACGCCTGGTTAAGGGCCTCGACGCGCTCGGCCGACGCCGCCATGACGACGGCTCGCCTGCCCTCGGCAAGCGTCTTCTCGAGAAGCCTCGGCAGCGCCTTCTCCAGCGAAAGCGTGTGCAGGTGGTAGAAGCCGATTTCGGCCATCCCGCCGGCTCACGTGCCCTCGTAGTATTCGGCGACGAGACGGTCGAGAAGGCGCACGCCGTAGCCGGTGGCGCCCTTTGGCCGCGAGGGCGTCGCCTTGTCCGACCAGGCCATTCCGGCGATGTCGAGGTGGACCCAGGGCGTCTTGTCGACGAAGCGCTGCAGGAATTGGGCCGCCGTGATGCTTCCCCCCCAGCGCCCGCCGATGTTTTTCATGTCGGCGATGTCGGACTTGATCAGCTTGTCGTATTCCTCGCCCAAAGGCATGCGCCAGACGCGCTCGCCGACCGCTTCGCCGACGGCGCTCAGTCGCTGGCACAGCTCGTCGTCGTTGGAGAACATGCCCGCCATCTCTTGGCCCAACGAGACCAGGATGGCGCCCGTAAGCGTGGCCAGGTCAATCATGAATCGCGGCTTGAAGCGCTCCTTGCAGTACCAAAGGGCGTCCGCGAGCACGAGCCGTCCTTCGGCGTCGGTGTTCTGGATCTCGATGGTCTGGCGGGACATGGACTTGACGACGTCGCCCGGCCGCTGGGCATTTCCGCCCGGCATGTTCTCGACCAGGCCGACGACCCCGACCGCGTCGATCTTTGCCTTGCGGCCCGCGAGCGCCATCATGAGACCGATCACGGCGCCCGCGCCGCCCATGTCCCATTTCATGTCTTGCATGCCCGCCGAGGGTTTCAGCGAGATGCCGCCGGTATCGAAGGTGACGCCCTTGCCGACGAAAGCAAGCGGTCGGACGGACGCGGCGCGGCGCTTGGACGATCCGCGGTCCGAGCCCTTGCCGCGGCCCCCGTTCCATTGCATGACCACGAGTTTCGATTCGCGGGCGCTTCCCTGGCCCACGCCCAGCAGCGCGTCCATGCCGAGTGTGCGCATCACGGCTTCGCCCAGGATATCGACCTTGACGCCCAGCCCGGTGAGCGTCCGCGCCTGGCTGGCAAGCGTTGCCGGGTAGAGGATGTTCGGCGGCTCGGACACGAGATCGCGCGTTAAGAAGACTCCGGTGGCGATCTTGTCCTTCGGCGAAAACAGCCTGCGCGCCGACGCCGGGCCTTCGCAGACGAGCTTCGCCGATTTGAGCGCCGGCTTGTCCTCCTTCTTTTCCTTAGTCCGGTACTTGTCGAACCGGTACGACTTGAGGCGCAAGCCCAAGGCGATCTCGGCGGCCATTTCCGCAGGGCTTAGCGGACACCCCGGGATCGGGTCGACGGCGACCGTGACGGTCCGTTCGCTTTTCGCAAGGCCTTCGTAAATCCGCCCGCCGGCGTCTTGAAGGCATCTCGCATCGATGGCCTTGGGCTTTCCCAACCCGAAGACGTAGACGCGATCGAGCTTGGTCCCCGACGGCGCAAATACGCTGGCGCCCTCTCCCTTCTTGCCGGTGAACCGGGCGGCCTTGATGGCGCGCGTCAGGCCTTTGCCGGCCTCGGAATCGAGTGTGCGACCCGACGCCGTCAGCTTGGCGCCCTCGAGCGCCGCGACACAGAGCGTGTCAGCGTCGGGAAGTGCCGGTTGGCCGAATTCGATTTTCATGGGCCCTCTCCTGGTACGGGCGCGATGTCCCCAACCCCTCGCGTTAAAGAAAAACGCCTCCCGACACAAGCCTTAGGGACACAAGCCCTAGAATTAGGGCGAACGGCGCCTATAATCCGCCCGCGGGCGCAATCCGATCGCCCTTCCGGTCTCTCCTTCGCTTCCCGATATGCCGCCGAGCCTGAGCCCCTATCTTCCCGATCTCGCCGAATTCAGCGCGTTGCTCGCGGTGGTCGGGGCCGCGCTCGCGACCGTCGCG
>JAKZXM010000099.1:0-2968 GCA_047514975.1 Rhodospirillales bacterium | reverse complement strand
CGGCGCGTGCTCGCCCCATCCCTTGGAGCCATCGCCCACTTTGATCTCGACGTTGGAGTAACCGGCGCTGCGAAGGTTCGTCCGCGCTTGGACACCCAGCTCTTCGATAATCTCGACGGTGAACACCGCGCCCGCGAGCTCGGCCAGGATGGCGGCGTGGTAGCCGAGTCCCGTGCCGATCTCGAGGACCCGATCGTCGGGCTCCAGTTCAAGGAGATCGGTCATCAGCGCGACGATGAAGGGCTGGGAGATGGTCTTGTCGAACCCGATCGGAAGCGGCCCGTCGAGATAGGCGTGCGAGAGCAAATCGCTGAGCACGAACGAATGACGCGGGACCCGGCCCATCACGCCGAGAACCCGATCGTGGATGTCTTCCTTGCCCACGTGAGAGCCGGCATGGTGGGCATGGAGCGCGATCATCTGCACCATGTCTTGGCGAAGCGTCTCGAAACGATCACCGACCATGCCCATACGACTGGTCCGAATTGAACACGTGTGCTCGGGGTCATTGAACGCCTCGCTCCGGGTCTAGTCAATCATGTTCGCCGCGCCGCGGACGGGTTGCGAAACGGGAGATTTTGAGCGGGTTGCGGGGCACATCCACCCCTCCTATGATCCCGTTTCCCGGGGCGCGCGCGACGGCGGCCGGCGTCGGGAACCGTTAGCGATTCGAAAATTCGGCGGGACGGAAGATGTTGGAAGCCATTCGAAAGCGTTCGGCTTCGATCGTGGTGAAGGGCTTGTTCGTGATCCTGATCGCCGCCTTCGGAGTTTGGGGTGTCGGCGACGTGGTCCGTCGAAACGCCTTTCCCTCGCACGTCGCCACGGTCGGCGACGTGGAGATCACGCCCGCGCAGCTCGAACGCGAGATCCAGCGCCAGCTCTCCGCGATCCAACGGAGCACCGGCGCGACCCTGACCCGCGACCAGGCCCGCGCCATGGGGATCATTCCGCTGGCGCTCGACAACCTCGTGCAGGGCACCCTTTATGGCCTGGCGGCCGCCGATCTCGGGATCGCCGTCAGCAACGAGCTCTTGCAAGCCGACATCGCCTCAGATCCGACCTTTCAAAACGGGTTCGGCGAGTTCGATCCGTTTCTCTACGAACAGACGCTGCGCGTCCAAGGACTGACGCCCCAGGGCTACGAGTCGATCTTGCGGGCCGATCTTTCGCGCTTTCAGGTATTGCGGGGTTTGCCTGAGCTCGCCAAGCCTCCGGCGGCGCTCGTGGACCTGGTCTACCGCTTCCGCCAAGAGCGCCGGGTGGCGAAGACGGCGTTCGTGGCCGATGCCGAATCGGCGACGATCAGCGCTCCGGACGAAGGCGAGCTGCGGCGCTATCACGAGGACAACGGAGCCCGCTTCACGGCCCCGGAAACCCGGGCGGTGACGGCCGTCGTTCTTAACGTGGACGACCTGATCGGCGAGATCGCCGTCGACGACGACCGATTGCGCCGCGCCTATGACGAGCGCCTGGACGAGTTTTCGACGCCCGAGAAGCGCGATCTTCAGCAAATCGTCGTCGCCGAGCGCGACGCCGCCGAAGACGTCCATCGCCGGCTCGTGGAAGGCGGCGAGTTCATGACGGTTGCTGCCGAGACCGATGACGTGAACGCCGACAGCGTCGAGCTGGGGCTCGTCGGTCGCTCCGAACTCGCGGTTCCCGAACTCGTCGCCGCCGCCTTCGCATTGGCCGAGGGCGCGTTCAGCGAGCCGGTTTCGTCCACCTTCGGCTGGCATATCGTCCGCGCGCAAAAGATCGAGCCGGCGAAGCAGCAAAGCTTTGCGGAAGCGCGCTCCGCGCTCCACCGATCGCTCGCCCGAGAACAGGCCACGGACGCCCTGGACGATCTTTCCGCGCGACTGGAAGACGCCCTTGGCGGCGGGGCGGCGCTGGAGG
The DNA here is from genome assembly GCA_047514975.1 of Rhodospirillales bacterium. GTDB lineage: Bacteria > Pseudomonadota > Alphaproteobacteria > Rhodospirillales > JASLLV01 > JASLLV01. The sequence goes on along the minus strand of JAKZXM010000099.1, from coordinate 1,069 downwards.
AAGCGGCGTCGGCGCTCGGTCTTCGCCTCGTCAAGACCGATGCCGTCGATGCGACGGGGCGCGACGCCGAAGGCCGGGCGGTCGAAGCCGCGGCCGCCGTCACCGGGTTTCTGTCCGAGGCGTTCGCAACCCCGCATGGCGAAGAAAGCCCGCTCACCGAATCCGGGCCCGACGGCTATTTTATCCTTCGGGTCAACGGCGTGACCCCCGCCCACTTGCGATCCCTTGAGACGGTCCGCGATGAGGTGTTGCGATCCTGGAGGGCGGACAAGCGAGGCGAAGCCGCCCGAGAAAAGGCCAACTCGATCGTCGATCGGTTAAACGGCGGCGCCTCCATCGAGGCAATGGCCGGCGAGACGGGGCTCGAGGTGGTCACCACCGCGCCCTTCGAGCGGACCGGACGAGGCGGCGAAACGGCATTGCCGGCGGCCCTTGTTTCCGCCCTGTTCGAGAAAGGCGTCGGCGAGGCCGCGTTGGCTCGCTCGACCAACGGTTACACGGTGGGGATCGTGACCGAGATCATCGCCCCGGACCGCTCGCAAGACGGCGACCTCATCGATGCCATCGCCGAGGCCCTGGCGCGATCGATCGACGCCGATCTGCGCAGCCAGTTCGCGACCGCGCTGCAAAAGAAGTTCACGATCACGACCAACGAGACCGCGATCAATGGGGTCTTCTAGCCGCGCTCGGGCGCGCGCCGCCGCCGCGCCGCCGGTCGCAGTCTCTCCGGATTTCGCCGCCTTTCGGGAAACCTTCGATCGTGGGCGCCCCCAGGTCGTCTGGACGTCGTTGGTGGCGGATCTTGAGACCCCGGTGGCGGCCATGCTGAATCTTGCCGACGAGCTCGCGAACAGCTTTCTGCTCGAGTCGGTCGAAGGCGGGGCCATTCGGGGCCGGTATTCGTTCATTGGCCTCACCCCCGATCTGATCTGGCGCTGTTTCGGGGACAAGGCGGAAATCAACCGCTCGGTTCGGGACGCGCCGGACGCGTTCGAGCCTTGCGAACAAGGCGCCATCGAATCCTTGCGCGCGCTGGTCGCCGAATCGCACATAGAGCTGCCCCCGGGCC
>JAKZXM010000098.1:0-14200 GCA_047514975.1 Rhodospirillales bacterium | reverse complement strand
ACAACGACTACACGATCGTCATCGACGAGGACGGCGAAGTCACCATATCGCACAACGAGGAGGACGATGACGACGAAGGCGACGAGGGCGACGAGGGCACGGACACGCTCACCGGGATCGAGAACCTGGAGTTCGCCGACCGGACGCTCAGTGTCGACGACGTCGGGGCGGACCCGGTCTTCACGGGCGACGCGAGGCCACCGTGTACAGCGAAGACGGCTCGATCGTGATCTCGAACGAGGACATGAGCGTGTCCGATCCCGATTCAGACGCCGACGAGATCACCTATTCCCTGCTCGACGACCCCGAGTTCGGTTCTTTGTTCCTCGACGGAGCGGAGCTCGGCGAGGGCGGCACGTTCACCCAGGCCGACATCGATGCCGGGCTGCTAAGCTATTCGCTCGATGGCGGCGAGACCCTTACGGCCGGGTCGACGGACGTCGCCGACAGCGCCGACGCCATGGAGCAGGCCTGGAGCGGCAGCGAAGTGCAACTGCACGCGTTCGAATTCGGCACTTCGTATACCGACGCCGATGAAAAGTTCGACGGCTCCCTCGCCGACGGTCTGCCGGTGTTCACGACCCGTGAAGTCGGAGTGGAAGGCACCCAGGGCGACGCCCAAGCGCCGAACCAGATCCAGTTCGATCCCGACAGCGACCAGTCGGAGGCGCTGGCGATGAGCTTCGGCTCGAGCGTCTCCGAGGCCCGCGTGCAAATCTCGAACCTGTATGAGGCCGAACACGGCGGCGAGCGCGGCAAGTGGGAAGCGTTCGACGCGGGCGGCGACAAGGTCGGCGAAGGAACCCTCGATTCGGACAGCGTCGTCTATGCTGACGGCAACGTAGGGACCGTGACGATCAACTTGGGTGAGAACGCCGACGGCCCGGTTACCTTCCAGCACGTCGTGTTCACTGCCATGGACTATGAAAACCCGACCGGCTCGGACGCCGGCGACTTCTTCGTCCGGTCGGTCGAGTACGATACCGTTCCGGAAACCGATGCCGGAAGCGACAGTTTTTCCTTCACGATCATGGACGAAGACGAAGAAGACGAAGAATCGACTGACGACGGTTCGGTGCCCGGGGGCGGCAGCTATCAGGTGAGCGACGCCGAGGCGACGGTCCACATCACCATCGACACCACGGCGCTGGCGTAGAGGCCGGCGCGCGGGCAAGCCCCGCCACCCAAAGCGGATCGCCGGTTGCGATTTCGACCGAGCACGATCCGGTCTTGGAAGATCGGCGGGCCCTTGGGATCAAAGGGCCCGCCGGTTCATTCTCCGAGGCGAAAGGTCGCAGGCTCCGTCGATCAGCCGGCGTCGGTCGCCGGACGTTCGCGGAAGTGGGCCCATGTCTCGGCGCCGCCCCGGTTCTGCAGGTAGTTGATGAGGGCCGAGACCGGCCGCCGGTCGAACCGCGTGCCGGCGTCGGCGAGAAGCGCGTCTGTGATCTCGTCGAAGGTCATGCCATCGCGGTACGAGCGCGCGCTCACCCTTCGCACGAACATGTTGGCGACCGCGACGACGCGCGCCGTTAGCACGATGTCCTCGCCCGATAGGCCGAGGGGACCCTGGCCGTCCCAGGTCTCGCCGATCTGGCGGATCGTCTCGACCACCTGTCCTTCGAACGGCACGTCCTTTAAAAGTTCGCCGCTGACGAGATGGCTGTTGGCCACCGTTTCGAGCTCGTCCGGCGCGAGATCCTCTCCGCCTTTTCCCAGGGTCTCGAGGGGGATGAAGATCTTGCCGAGGCTCATGAGGCTGCCGGCGATGTCGATGGTCTTCGTGTCGAGCTCCGACAGGTCCATCTCGCCGGCGACGCAGGTCCCGACCTCGGCCGTCCGGGTCGAGTGATGCGCGGAAAACGGATCGCGCCGGTCGACGACGCCGACGAGCGTATTGATCAGTTGGCGAAACATCTGCTCGCTGCGAACGCGCTCGCGCGAAATCTCGGTGATGTCGTCGAGGACCATCAGGACGCCGGGCGGATGATCGCGATCGCCGCGAAGCGGAATGTGGTCCGACTTCATCACCTCGACCTCGCCGCTTTCGTCGGTGAAGGTGTGAACGTGCGATTTCCGCGCCCGCTCGCGCGAATCCCCGAGTTCGTCGCGCTCGTAGTTCTCGAACTCGGTGAGGACGGCGGTGTTGATGTCGGCGAGCGACTTGGCCTTCACGGGGCCGATCACGCTCGCCATGGTCTTGCCGAGGACGTCCGGCGCCGGGATGCCGGCATGTGTGGCGACCGGCTCGTTGGCGTAGGTGTAAGTGGTGGTGCCGTCGACGGCGGCGATCATGGTGGGCTGGCTGTTGCTGACGACGTTCATGAACTTGGTGATGTTCTCGAATCTCTCCGACGAGATCCGGTACCTCTCGGCCGCCTCCGTGGCGCGGACGGAACTGCCCTTGTACCAGACCGCGAAGAAGGCGGCGGTGAGGATGACGATCAAGGCCACGAAAGCGCCGAATATCGTGTTGAGGCGGTTCTCGGTCGCCGACAGCGCCTCGGCGCGCGTGATCTTGCGGACCAAGACCCACGGCACATTGGCGATCGGCCGCGAAATGGCCAGCACTTCTTCGCCCAGATAGTCCTTCACGATACCGAAACCGCCCGGCTTCTCGACCGCGATCGCGGCCGCGAGGTCGGGCGTGTCGAGGGGGCGTGCGCGCGTGAGCGGCGGGGTGTCGTCGGCGAGGGGAGAAATGTACTCCACCGTCCCGTCGGTCCGCCGGACGAGGTACGTCTCCGCCGTGGCTTCGGTCGAACCGGGCTGGACGAGGCGGTCGTAAAGGCCCCGGTCGACGAGCCGCAAGCCGACGACGACGCCAATCCCTTCGGCGCCCTCGTCCGACTGAATGGCGAACACCGGCAATGCGAAGCCGATGGTGGGCAGGTTGCTCGCCCCCATGAAGATGTCGATGATCGTCGGTTCGCCCTCGAGAGCCTTCGCGATCGCGCTTCGGATCCTGCCCGTCATGGGCGGCATCGACGGCGTGCTGACGATGGGCTTGCCGTCCGCGTCGGTCAGCCCGAAGCCGGCGACCCCGACGCGCTCGACGTTGGCGTCGATTTCGCCCGCCGTGGGGGGCGGCTTGAAGCCGGCGCGCTCCGCCGTGGCAACGAGAAGGTTGCGAAGATAGGAGGTCTCGGCCGGCTCGTCGGTCACCGCGTCGGGATCGCCTTCGGCCAATTGCAGCTCGGTCATGTAGAGCTGGAGGGAAGCGTTCGCGGTGAGCTCACGCAGCGTGGCGAAGTTCTGCTCGATCCACTCGTCGATCGCCGCCTTGCGGCTGTGGGCGACAATCTCGAGGCGGTTCTGCCACACCTGAATGTTTCGTGCCCGTTGGTCTTCGACCAGCCAGTTGGCGCCATACACCCCGGCCGCGATGACGAGTGCGACGGGCGATGATGACGCCGACGGCAATCCAGTTCACCGGCCGGCGCGGTTTCTCCTCTGCCGGTTCCGCCGGTGTCTGCTCTTCCGATTGGTTCGGATCGGCCATGATTTCCCTCCCCCGAGCGCAGCAAGAAATTCCCGCGGCGCGATTGTCGCGACATCGCCGCGGGCGCGCAAGCGTGAATCACGGACGGCGGTGTAACGGGACGGGCCCTGCGAGACACGGGTCGAACGCGTTCACGTGTGCTTGAGAAAGGGAAATTCGCCTTGCCGGTCGGCGGGAGAAATCGTATAATTCGTCATCCGATCGGGCGCCGCCCAGTTGTGGCGGGAACCCGGTTATTGCGGATATTGCGGAAGAAACCATGAGCGAAAAACGCCGTTTGTACGCTCGCGGCCTCACGGTTTTCGCGGTCGCGGCCGGTCTTGCGATCGGGTGGTCGGGTGTCGAGCCGGCGTTTGCCGCGGCGGCGAAGAAGAAGGCGACGCCGAGCTTCTTCAAGTCCGTCGAGACTCAATCGAACAACATGAAGCCGTTCAAAAAATGGAACTCGGCCCTGAAACGCTACTCCAAGGCGGAAGCGGAACTGAAGGGCGGTTGCGATGCCAAGAAGTTCACCAAGTGCCACTACGACGAGTGGATTGCGTTCCTTGACACCGTCCGCGGCAAGAAAAATTGGCCCAGCTCAAGGCGGTCAACAAGTTCATGAACAAATCCAAGTACATCGTCGACCAAACCAACTGGGGGAAGAAGGACTACTGGGCGACGCCGTTTGAGTTCATGGCCAAGTTCGGCGATTGTGAGGACTACGCGATCACCAAGTTCATGTCGTTAAAGCAACTCGGCTACGATGCCACGGATTTGCGGGTGGTCGCGGTCAAGGACATGAACCTCAAGGTCGGCCACGCCATCCTCGCGGTCTACGTCGACGGCAAGGTCTACATCCTCGACAACCAAATTAAGATCGTCGTCGAAGCGAAGAAGATCCGCCACTACAAGCCGGTCTTCTCCATCAACGAAAAGAACTGGTGGCGCCACCGCGCCGCCTGATCAGGCTTCAAACGCCCGCGATTCGACCGACAGGCGAACTCGCTCGTTACGCCCCCGGCGGGTGCGGGCGCTGGGAGCGTGTTCCGCCCTCAGGCAGGATCAGGATTGGGTGGCCTGGAAACTAGGCTGCCTGAAACGGGATCACGCCCGGAAGCAGCCACTTCTCCCACATCTCATCGATCTTCGCCTGGAAGTAATCGAAATCCTCGTCGATAAAGTGGGCGAAGCGACCCTGCCTGGTCAGGTAGTCGCGAACCGGCTTGCGCTTAAACTGTCCGCGCACGATCCGCCGGGACTTGCCGTACATCTTGAGCTTGCCCTCTTCGACCTCGTAGAGGGGCCAGATGCCGGTTTCCACCGCGAGCTCACCGAGCTCATGAGAGTACATCGGATCATAATCCCAGCCTTTGGGGCAAGGATCGAGCGAGTGGATGAACGTCGGACCGCCGATGGTCAACGCCTTGCGCACCTGGTTCATGGTGTCGACGGGGTACGCGGTGCAGACCGTCGCGACGTACTTGCAATCGGGATGGCCCGCGGCCAGCATCGCCGCGGTGTTCTTTTTCCAGCGCCGGTTCATGATGCGCCGCACCGTGCCCGGAGGGCTGAAGGTGGAGTTGGCGCCGTACGGTGACGAACCCGACACCTGGATGTCCGTGTTGGCGTAGGATTCGTTGTCATACATCAAGATCAGCAGGTTGTACTGGGTGTGCTGGAGGGCCGCCGAGATCGCCGAGAGCCCCATGTCGGCGCCTCCGCCGTCGCCGCAAACGGCGATGACGTTGATCGGCTCCTTCTTCATCTTGCCCTTACGCATCATCGCCCGTAGGCCCGCGGCGGTGCCGGTTGCGGCCGAGCCCGACGATCCCAATTGCGTGTGCATCCACGGCCCCGCCCACGGCGTGGAGCAATAGGTGGTGTTGGCCACGTACATGCAGCCCGTGCTGCCGAGGATGATCGAACGCGGGCCGCCCGCCTTGGCCATGAGCTTCATGAGTTGGGCCGACTCACACCCCTGACAGGTGCGGTGACCCGAGGTGAAGTACTCCTCCGCCGGGACTTTCTTGGGTCCCTTCCAGGGCTCGAGCAACTGGGTCGCGACGAAGTCTTCGAGTGATTCCACGTTCGCTTCGAGCATAACCGCTACTCCCTCAATCCTATCCAATGGGTATCCTGATCATCGAGGCCGTCGTTTGCGGCGTCGAACGTCATGCCGGCGATCTCGATGACGTTGTCAATGCTCACCTCCCGGCCGCCAAGGCCGGCGACGAACGAAACGACATTGGGCCGGGTCTCCAGCGGGTAGAGAGCCGCACGTAGCTCATTGGCCAGCACCCCACTGTGAAAGGCTGAGCCGAAGCCATAGTCGCGGTCGATCACGCCAACCGCCTCCATGCCACCGAGCGCATCCTGAAGCTCGGGCGTGGGGAACGGGCGGAACCACCGGACGCGCACGAAGCCCACCTTCTTGCCTTGTTCGCGCATCTTGCGAACCGCGACCTTGACGGGCATCGCCAGGGTCCCCATGCCGACGAGGGCGATTTCGGCGTCATCCATCATGTAGCGTTCGATGAAGGGTTCGCCGCCGCGCCCGAACTTGGCGTCGAAGTCCTCGTACGCCTCGGTGATGACCCCGCGGGCACGGCGCATCGCCATGTCATTCTGCTTCCGCATCTCCATCAGCCAATCCTCGTTCACCTGCGGGGCGATGGTGATCGGGTTGTCCGGATGCAACTGCTTTTCGGCGCGGTCGTAGGCGGGCAGGTAACTGTCGACCATCTTCTGGCTGGGCACATTGACGATCGCCTGGCTGTGCGTCAGGAAGGCGCCGTCACAGCTGATCGCGCAGGGAAGGAAGACGCGCGAGTTCTCGGCCACACGGTAGGCGATCAGCGCCGTGTCGAGCGCTTCTTGCGCCGTCGCCACCCAGGCGAGCATCCAGCCCAAGTCCCGCACCGCGAGCGCGTCGTTGTGCTCGACCCCGAACGCGCCGGGGTCGTCGAGCGCACGGTTGCCGACCATTGCCACCATCGGAATACGCAGCCCGGCGGTGACCGCCAGCGCCTCGAAGGCGTAGAACCAGCCGACTCCGCTGGAGCCGACGAACACCCGCGCGCCCACCGCCGAGGCGTGCTTGACGATCTCGAACTGCGAATGCTCGCTTTCGGCGACGATGAATTCGCAGTCGAAATCCCCGTTGGAGATCATCTGCGAGACGTACTGCATGACGGTGTCATAGGGGCGGATCGGATACGCCGTGATCACGTCGACGTCGGCGAGCCGGCAGGCGTGGGCGATGGCCTCACTGCCGCTGATCAGCTCCTCGCTCTCACCGCTCGGTCCGCCGGGGACCTCGATCGTCTTGGTCGCGGTCGCTGTTTCAGGCGGTGCCATCGGTTATCTCCTCGGCGTATTGGCCTACGTGGTGATACCCGTGCGAGCGGGCGGGCCGTTCGGTGATTTTTCCGGTCAGCCAGGCTAGGTAGCTTTCCTTGTCCTTGGCCCACATCTCCCACTGGCTGTCGTGATTCTCGAAGGCTTCCTCGTTGACCATGGTGACGCACTCGCTCACCGGGCAGACCGCCTCGCACACGCCACAGCCGCAGCAGGCCTCCATATTGGCGTCGTAGAAGCCGTCGGGGGTGATATCGAAGCAGGTGTCGGGGCAATTCAGCCAACAGAGCGTGCACTTGGTGCAGGTGTCGAAGTTGATCACCGGACGCATGGTGCGGGTCGAGAACTTCCTGAAGGTCTCGTTGCGTGTCGGCACGTAGCCGCCGTCTCGGCCGGGAACGTCCTGTTGCTGGGCGTCCATGCCGCGAATCACCAAGCCCTCCTCCATCTTCGTCCAACCGGGCAAGTCGAATGAAAACGGCACCTCGTCGCTGCCTTGATCGGCGCCAACGGGGGTCGACTCGGTCGCCTCGTAAGCGTTTTTGGCGGAAGCGACCTTGAGTTCATCCTTCCACTGGTCGCGGATCGCCTCGAGCATGGAGTCCAGGCTGACGATGTGCGGGGCGACCTTGGCCAGCGCCCCGAGGAGCCGCACGTCGGTGTGGTCGTCCTTGTACGCCCACAGACCCGAGAAACTGGCCTGGGCCTTGACGATGGCGAGATTGTACGGAGTCTCCTTGCGGTGGATGGTTTTGATCAGCTTGTTGGGCGATTGGATCGAGGTGACCAAAAGCGTGCCGCCGTCGCGGAGCAATTTGTTGATCGGCTGGAGACCGTACCAAGCCCACGATTCGACGCCCTTGCAGAGCGTATCGTCGGCGGCGATGGTGACGTCGTTGTTGTTCGGTTCGTACCTCGCAAGGTGCTCCTCCAACTCCTCTTCGGTATCGGCGACCACGGCGAACTGCTTCGCCGGAATGCCGTTGCGTTCGGGCGAGTCACCGTAGCGTCCGAAGGCGGTGCCGATCTTTCCTTCCTTCCTGGCCGCGAATACGATCCCGCGACAAATATTCTTGGCCAGCGTCTTTTGAAAGATGCCGCGGTACACCACCTCCACTGAACCCGTACTCATTCACCTCACTCCTGCTGGGGCCATCACGGGCCGCGCGAGATCGCCGCACCGGCGAACGATCGTCCTTGAATACCTTCCGGTCATCTCGGTCTCTTCCGGCACTCTTGCGTCTCCGCCCGCGTCTCCGGCGTGCGGGGCTCGTACATAAGAAACCCCGCCTTCAATCCAGAAAGTGGACGTTCTTCTCCACATGCGCGCCCAGATCGAGACTGTGCTGACGGACCAGGCGCTCCGCCAACTCGGTGTCCCTGTGCTCCAGCGCCTCGATGATGTTCATGTGGTCGATCATCGACCGCGCCGCCCTGTCACCCTCGAAGATAGTGCGCATCCGGATCGCGCGCATGTGAAAAAACAGGTTCTCCGTCATTTGCGTTAGAAGCTCGCAGTGACCCATTTCGATGATCGCCTGATGGAAGCGGATATTGACTTCCGAATACTCGTCGATCTCGGCCTGGGCCTGGCTATTCTCGAAGGTCACGAACATCTTGCGAAGCGTCGCGATCTCGGCGTTGTCGGCCTGAAGCGTGATAAGCCGCGCCGCCATGCTCTCGAGCGCCGCCCATACGGTGATCATGTCGAGGATTTCGCGTTTCGTCTTGCGGACGATGAACGCGCCCTTTCGCGGCACCGTGCGGACGAGGCCCTCCTGCTCGAGCCGCGCGATCGCCTCGCGGACCGGCGTTCGACTGACACCAAGCTCGGCCGAAAGCCGGCGTTCGTCGAGCCGCAACTCCTCGGAAGCGGCATAGACGTTGACCGAGGCGATACCCTGCTTGAGGGCCTCATAGGTCTTTTCGGTGAGGCTGAAGACGACGTCCAAAGGTTGGACGAAGGCCTTCGCGCTCGCCACCTCGCCCATGCCGGAAACAGCCATATCCGCGATCCTGGATCTATCCCTTGTTATACAATATACCAGCCTTTTTGCACGGGCAAGACCTTCTTGAACGCGCCGTCGCCGCCTTAGTGAGGCGCGTTGCCGGCCACGGGGCTCACTGGACGCCCGGAGACGGTGATCGGCCATGGCGCGGCTCGATTGCGTTGGTGCCGGTGGCAGGACTCGAACCCACAGCCTACCGCTTACAAGGCGGTTGCTCTACCCGTTGAGCTACACCGGCCGCGTGCGCCCATGATCGGGGGTGCGACGATAATGCTCTCGCCCAACGCCGGCAAGCGGCGGCGCTCAACTCCGTCCCCGCGCCGCCTCGTAGAGCGCGATCGCCGCCGCCGCCGCGAGGTTGAGGCTTTGCGAGCCGGCGGCGATGGGGACGCGGACAAGCTCGTCGCAGTGCTCGCGCGTGAGCCGACGAAGCCCGCCGCCTTCGGAGCCGAACACGAGTGCGAGCTTGGCCTGACCCTCGTCCCCGGAAATTGTCGCGGGCGCCTTCGTGTCCAGCCCGACGCACCAGAAACCGGCCCGCTTGTGGGCCTCGAGCGCGCCTGCGAGGTTGGCGACGCGGACCAGGGGAACGCGTTCGAGCGCACCCGACGCCGCCTTGGCGAGCGCGCCGGATTCGGACGGTGCGTGGCGGCGCGATAGCACCACGGCACCCGCGCCGAACGCCGCCGCCGATCGAAGCACGGCGCCGACGTTCTGCGGATCGCTCGCCCGATCGAGAACCACGTGTACCGCCCGAGGCGCGCTCTCGGAACGAAGCAGCGCCTCGGCCAGCGACGGGCCCTTGAGCGGTTCGGCCAGCAACGCGATGCCCTGGTGGACCGCTCCGGGGGCGAGCTCGCGCGCGATTTCCTCGCGGGTTCGCCGTTCGGGCTCGGGCGCGGCCGATCGCCGCCGAGCGAGCTCGCGGATGCGCGGCGCCAATGCTTCGGCCGCTCTCGGCGTGGCGAGAAGCCGCCGGAGCCGCCGCTTCGGGTTGGCAAGCGCCGCGAGCACGGCGTGGGTCCCGTAGATCCAGAGTGCCTTCGCCGGCGGATCGCGCGACCCCCGCGGCGGCCCCCGTCGCCCGGCGTCTCGGATCGACGGAACCCTTCGCGAGCCCGGCGATAGGTGCTTGCGCGCGCGCATGATCTCATCTAGCATCTCGCCCATACGGTGTCCGTAATAATCTCTGCTGCGGTCGGCGGCGGCGGCAGAGAGCGGGCGCGTGCACATTTTGTACGGCTTGACTCAGGGGTCTGAAACTCCCTATCTCCTTGAAATTGGAGGCTTCGGATCAAATTCGGATCAGTGGTTCGGGTCCGCGTCGCGGGAGGGGTGCCCGAGTGGTTAAAGGGGACGGGCTGTAAACCCGTTGGCGTACGCCTACGTTGGTTCGAATCCAACCCCCTCCACCAATCCCGCGCTTAATCGGGTTTTCGGAGGGGGGGCTCGATTCGCGGATGTAGCACAGCGGGTGTAGCTCAATGGTAGAGCTCCAGCCTTCCAAGCTGGTGACGTGGGTTCGATCCCCATCACCCGCTCCAGAAGTTTGCGCGCGCCGGGATCCGGCGGCGGCAGGTTGACGGGCGCCCGTTCGGCGCCGGCAAAAGGGAAAGAAGCGAGCGATGGCGAAGGCGAAGTTCGAGCGGACGAAGCCGCACTGCAATGTCGGGACGATTGGTCATGTTGACCATGGCAAGACGACGTTGACGGCGGCGATCACGAAGATTCTGGCGGCGTCGGGCGGGGCGGAGTTCACGCCGTTCGACATGATTGACAAGGCGCCGGAGGAGAAGGCGCGCGGGATCACGATCGCGACGGCGCACGTGGAATACTCGACCGCGAACCGCCATTACGCGCATGTGGACTGTCCGGGTCACGCGGACTACGTGAAGAACATGATCACGGGCGCGGCGCAGATGGACGGTGCGATCCTGGTTGTGTCGGCGGCGGACGGCCCGATGCCGCAGACGCGCGAGCATATCTTGCTGGCGCGCCAGGTCGGGGTTCCTGCGATCGTGGTTTATCTGAACAAGGTTGATCAGGTTGACGATCCTGAGTTGCTGGAGTTGGTCGAGCTTGAGGTGCGGGAGCTTTTGTCGAGCTACGAGTTTCCGGGCGACGATATCCCGGTCGTGCAGGGCTCGGCGCTGGCGGCGTTGGAGGATGGGGACGAGACGACGGGCGAGGCGTCGGTTTTGGCGTTGATGGAGGCGGTTGACAGCTACATCCCGCAGCCCGAGCGTCCGAAGGACCGGCCGTTTCTGATGCCGATCGAGGATGTGTTTTCGATCTCGGGTCGGGGCACGGTGGTGACGGGTCGTGTTGAGCGAGGCGTTGTCAAGGTTGGCGACGACGTTGAGATCGTGGGGATCCGGGCGACGACGAAGACGGTTTGCACGGGCGTCGAGATGTTCCGCAAGCTTCTCGACCAGGGCGAGGCGGGTGACAACGTGGGTGTGTTGCTGCGCGGCACGAAGCGCGAAGACGTTGAGCGCGGCCAGGTGCTGGCGGCGCCGGGCTCGATCACGCCGCACACCAAGTTCAAGGCCGAGGCGTACATCCTGACGAAGGACGAGGGGGGACGGCACACGCCGTTTTTCTCGAACTACCGGCCGCAGTTTTACTTTCGGACGACGGACGTGACGGGCCAGGTTGTCCTGCCGGAAGGGACCGAGATGGTGATGCCCGGCGACAACATCTCGATGGAAGTTCAGCTGATCGCGCCGATCGCCATGGACGAGGGGCTGCGGTTCGCTATCCGCGAGGGCGGGCGCACCGTCGGCGCCGGCGTCGTCGCCTCCATCATCGAATAGGACATCGAGTGGGACGGGTGATCGCCACCGGGGTGGATCGAGCGGCGCATTGGACCCGCGACTGAAGGAGTGTAGCTCAATCGGCTAGAGCACCGGTCTCCAAAACCGGGGGTTGGGGGTTCGAGTCCCCCCACTCCTGCCATTCGGCGCCCGAGACCTGCCCGCCCACGAGCAAACGGACCGAGACAACGATGGCCAAGCCCAACCTCGCACAATTCGTCCAACAGGTCCGCCAGGAGGGCGCCAAGGTCACGTGGCCGACGCGCAAGGAGACCGGCATCTCGACGGGCATGGTGTTCCTCATGGTGGTTCTCGCGGCCGTGTTCTTCTTCCTCGTCGACCAGGTGATGGCCTTCGGCGTTCGCGCGCTGTTCGGCCTCGGAGGATGATGGCGGTGACCGCCCAATGGTACGTGATCCACGTCTACTCGGGGTTCGAGAAGAAGGTCGCCCAATCGATCGAGGAGCAGGCGCGCCAGAGCGGGATGGAGGACAACATCGATCAGGTTTTGGTCCCGGTCGAGGAAGTGGTGGAGATGCGGCGCGGATCGAAGGTCAATGCCGAGCGCAAGTTCTTCCCGGGATACGTCCTGGTCAAGATGGACATGACCGACGAGACCTGGCACCTGGTCAAGAACACGCCCAAGGTCACGGGCTTCCTGGGCGGGCGCGGCCGCCCAACGCCGATCAGCGACGCGGAGGCCGATCGCATCATCCACCAGGTCAGGGAGGGAATCGAGCGTCCCAAGCCTTCGGTAACGTTCGAGGTCGGCGAGCAGGTTCGCGTCTCCGACGGACCGTTCACGTCGTTCAACGGTCTCGTCGAGGATGTGGACGAGGAACGGACCCGGCTCAAGGTCGCGGTGTCGATTTTTGGGCGTTCGACGCCCGTTGAGCTCGAGTATTCCCAGGTCGAAAAGCTTTAGCGGGGATCGCGTACGCGCCCGCCCGGCGGCGGTGGAGCGGAAAAGAACATGGCAAAGAAGATCGCAGGATACGTCAGGCTTCAGGTCCCCGCGGGACAGGCGAACCCGTCGCCGCCGATCGGGCCGGCGCTCGGCCAGGCGTGCCTCAACATCATGGAGTTCTGCAAGGCGTTCAACGCCGAGACCCAGAACCAGGAGCCCGGCATGCCGATACCGGTGGTGATCACCGCCTATCAGGACCGGACGTTTTCGTTCATCACCAAGACGCCGCCCGCGAGCTATCTGCTCAAGAAGGCCGCCGGGCTCGACAAGGCGTCCGAGACCCCGGGCAAGGAGGCGGTCGGTCAGGTCAGCATGGCCCAGGTTCGCGCGATCGCCGAGAGGAAGATGGTCGATCTCAACGCCAACGATTTGGAGGCGGCGTGCAAGACGATCGCCGGCTCGGCGCGCTCCATGGGCATTGAAGTCGTGGGTTAGGACGATGGCGATGAAAGGTAAGCGCTTGGCGGCGGTGGCCGAGAAGGTGGATCGGTTGAAAACGTTGGATCTCGTCGATGCCGTGAAGACGATCAAGGATTGCGCGACCACCAAGTTCGACGAGACCGTCGAAGTCGCGGTCAATCTCGGCGTCGATCCGCGCCACGCCGACCAGATGGTGCGCGGCGTGGTCGCGTTGCCGAACGGCACCGGAAAATCCATCCGCGTCGCCGTGTTCGCCAAGGGCGACAAGGCGGCCGAGGCGGAGTCCGCGGGCGCCGACCTGGTGGGGGCCGAGGATTTGGCCGAGCGCGTTCAAGCCGGCGAGATCGCGTTCGATCGTTGCGTCGCGACGCCGGACATGATGGCGGTGGTGGGGCGCCTCGGAAGGATCTTGGGGCCGCGCGGTCTCATGCCGAATCCGAAGTTGGGAACCGTGACCATGAACATCGTCGAGGCGGTCCAGGCCGCGAAGGGCGGTCAGATAGAATTCCGGGTCGAGAAGGCGGGCATCGTTCACGCCGGCGTCGGGAAGCTCAGCTTTAGCGAGGAGGCACTGGTGGAGAACGTCTCGGCGTTCGTGGGCGCCGTCGTCAAGGCCAAGCCCAGCGGCGCGAAGGGCACCTACGTCAAGCGCATCAGTCTGAGCTCGACCATGGGCCCGGGCGTGAAAGTCAGCCTCGCCAGCACGCACCGGTAAGCGGGTCGCGGACCAGAGATCGGAGAGACAGCGTGGATCGAGCGCAAAAGGAACACACGGTCACGGCACTGAAAAGCGTCTTCGAGGACGCGGTGCTCGTCGTCGTCACCCATTACTCGGGTCTCGACGTGGCCCAGATCACCGATCTCAGGGTCCGCATGGCGGATGCCGGCGCGCGCTTCAAGGTCACGAAGAACCGGCTTACCCGCCGGGCCATCGAAGGGACGCGGTTCGCGGCCCTGGACGAAATGTTCTCGGGCCCGACCGCGATCGCCTATTCCGAGGATCCGGTGGCGGCCGCGAAGGTCTCGGTCGGTTTCGCAAAGGAGAACGACCGCCTGGTCATCGTCGGCGGCGCCCTTAACGAACAGCTGCTGGGAACGGACGAGATCCGGGCCTTGGCGGCGCTTCCGTCGCTCGACGAGTTGCGCG
>JAKZXM010000097.1:0-12292 GCA_047514975.1 Rhodospirillales bacterium | reverse complement strand
GAAGGGTGGCGACGATCGCCTGCGTCACTTCGTCCTGAATGGCGAAGATATCCTCGAGCTGACGGTCGTAGCGCTCGGCCCAAGGGTGGCTGTTCGACTCGGGATCGATCAACTGGACGCTGATGCGGACGCGCTCGCCCGCCTTGCGCACGCTTCCTTCCACCACGTACTGGACGCCGAGCTCCTTGGCTACGTCCTGGATATTCACCGCCCGGCCCTTGTAGACGAAGGTCGAGTTGCGCGCGATGACGAACAGCTCTTTGGACCGCGACAACTCGGTAATGATGTCTTCGGTGATCCCGTCGCCGAAAAACTCCTGCTCGGGATCGCCGCTCATGTTGGTGAAGGGGAGGACGGCGATGGACGGCTTGTCCGGCAGCGAGAAGGCGCCGCCCGCGCGTTCGCCCGCCGCGGCCACCTTGGCCAATGTGGGTTCGGGCGACGCCTGGGCACGAAGCCGATAGGCGCGCACCGGCTCGGCGATGTTCTTGACCGCGTGTTCGCCCAGGTCCTCGTACGCGAGGCCAGCCTTGTATCGCGTTTGGTCGTAAATCGGGGCCGAGACACAGATGCCGCCGGGAACGGCGAGCGCCTCGAGGCGGGCGGCGATATTCACGCCGTCACCGTGGATGTCGCCGTCCTCGTGGATCACGTCCCCCAGATTCAGTCCGATCCTGAAGCGAACCTGCCGGTCCTCGGGAAACTGGGCGTTGCGCGCCCCGATTTCGCTCTGGACCTCGAGCGCGCACTCGACGGCGTCGGCGACGCTCGGAAACTTGGCGAGAAAGCTGTCGCCGGCCGTGTGCACCACCTGGCCGCGGCGGTCCGCGACCATTCCGGCCATCGCCTGGCGGAACTCGGTCAATGTGCGCACCGTGAAGACCCCGTCCGCCTGCATCATTCGGCTGTAGCCGTCGACGTCGGCCTTCAAGATGGCGACCAGCTCGCGTTCCATGCCCACCCCTCCCCCGTGGTCAAGCACGCGGATGAAGAATGCGTGATTCTACAGCGCCGGTCTCCGAGATCACATTCCGTTTCAAACACGCCGCGGCCCACCGAAGTTGACCGCACGACGGATCCGCGCCCGCGCCGTTCCCCCGCAAGGCCGTCAGCCGGTGTCCCGAAAACCCAGCTTTTGTTCGATGGCCACCACGTCGTCGGGCCGCGCGAACGGCTCGGGCGCGGTTTCACCCGCCGCCCGCTCTCGCCCGACCGCCGCGAAAAAATCCTCGAGCCCCGGCGGCGAGATCACCCACAGCATGACCAAGTCGTCCTGAGGCGAATCGTTGATGATCTCGTGGACCACGTCGTAGCCGAGGAAACAACTCGTTCCCGGCACCAGATCGTGGGCGATCC
The DNA here is from genome assembly GCA_047514975.1 of Rhodospirillales bacterium. Lineage (GTDB taxonomy): Bacteria > Pseudomonadota > Alphaproteobacteria > Rhodospirillales > JASLLV01 > JASLLV01. The sequence continues at coordinate 10,936 of JAKZXM010000097.1, read as the reverse complement.
CGTCGGCCACCAGCCGGCCGGCGCCCCGAAAACATATCTGAAGCTCGATCTGGTGGTCGTGGGAATGGGGACGCACGCGCCCGCCGGGCGATATGGTCTGATATCCCATCGAAAGCACGTCGCAGCCGGTCGCCTGCGGCGAGACCTTGACGTGCGCGTAGCCGTTCGCGGGTCCCGGCTGCCAGAACGACGGCCCGTCATCGGGTTGAAGAACGACCGCCGTGCCGGCGATCCTTTCCCTTGCGACCATGATCGCGCCCTCCTCGTATCCCCTTCGCCGAGAAAGCATAGACCGAATCGAGCGATCGCGGAACGGGTCGGGCGCGCGCCCCCCGCCGGGCACCGATCGCTGGTCCGCGACCCGGGCGTGTGTTACCGTTCGCGGACGGCGCCGCCCGCCGTCATCGACGCCCGAGGCCCCATTGTCCATTCAGATCCACCAGATCAACCTTCGGTATTCGGCCGAGCAGGACCGTTTGACCCTCAGTTTCAACACGACCGCGGCCACCGGGTACGCGTTCTGGTTAACGCGCCGGTACGTCAAGCTGTTGTGGCGCGGTCTCCGACAATCAATGGAGAAGGTTCCGGGGTTCGCCGGCCACCTGGAGCCCGAGGCGAAGCGCGCCGTCGTGGCGTTCGAAGGGCAGAAATCGGTCGAGGCGAGCGACTTTTCCAAGGACTACGAAGCCGACGACCTGGTCTATCCGGCAGGCCCGGAACCCAGGCTGGCCACCGGCCTCAGGATCAGCGAGCTCGAGGGAGGCACGACGCGGGTCACGATCAAATGCATTGACGGCACCTCGATTGATTTCAACCTCAACCGAAAGGTGTTGTTTTCGTTTTGCCACCTGCTCGTGGGCTGCAGCCGCAAGACCGGCTGGGATCTGGGGCTGCGTTTGCTCGAAGACGAGGGGGCCGCGCCCGCCGGCAAGGTCCAGGTGCATTGATCCGCTGCCGCGGCCCCGACGTCAGGCCTCGAGCTCGCCCGATTCCATCCTGAATTTCTCGATCGCGGCCTCGAGCGCCGCCCGTTCCTCATCGTCGATTTCGAAGGCGACCGCGAATCCTCCCGCGAAGGAGCGGACCACGCGGGCGGACACGCCGCCAACGCCTTCCATGTGGAGTTCGACGAAGATGTCGTTGGGCAAATTCAATCCCGAGACGAGCGCCGCGCCACCCGCCGAGACGTCGCGAGTGCGCCCCTTCAGTTCGGTATCGGATTCGGCGATCGCGGCGCGGAACGGCGTAGAGATTTCGGCGCGCTGGTATTTTCGCCGCTTGGCGACCGTCGGGGCAGACCCGACCCGGCGGATCTTCATCGCTTCTCTATTGCCTCAGACGTCCCGCCACCGGGAACCCACGCTTCCGTCGCCGCGGCAAAGCGATTGCGCCGCAAAAATGCGCGAAGGGGTGTTGTGAGAGCTCGTTGACCGTCGCTACAATGCGCACCTCGACGCCTCGGGTCTCGACGCTTCGGTTGGCTAAGTGGACGGAAGGTCTGCACGATAACCATGGTGACACGGACGACGGACAATCCGGGGGTTTCGCGGACCGCGCCTCGTGGACAAGAATACCACGACATCAGGCCCGTTTCCCAGGATTGGGGCATGGAGTTGGACCGGGCGCTGCACGCGCTGTGGCGGTTGGGACGCAACATCGTCTTGTGTTGGGCGCCCCGCCGCCGCGGCATCGAGGTGCTGGTCGTCCCCTTTCATATCGTCCCCGACTTCGCCACGACCGAGAAACAAGTCGAGAAAAAGGGCCGCGGCCGCCGCGCGGTCAAGTACGTGGAACGTCCCATCGGCTTGATCGAGGAGCTCATCACCGGCTCGAAGCGCGTGACCCTGAAGCGATGCCGCGAGGTCGGGAAGAAATTCGGCTTCGATTCCTATTACATCGATCTGCCGTTCGTGTGCGGGCAGGACCTGACGTCCCAGATGATCGATTCGCTGGTCCACCGCTACGGCATATCGTATGTCGAGGACCGCGCCGTCGCCTTGTTCGACATCGTCAACTTCACATTGTTTTCACCGCTCGAGCAGGTCACCCAGCTCAACAGCCTCTCGTATTCGGTGAATTCCGCGCACAGCAAGATGTTGAGCAGGCAGATGGACATCAGCTTCGCGCGAACCACGACCGGCGACGGGTTCTACGTCTGGAACCGCGACAGAAGCGTCCAGGCCAACGTCAACCTGTACCACTTCATGCATCTCGTCATGGCCGACAACGCCATCGCCCGGGCCAAGGCGACGAACAACTCGACGCCCTTGCTCCGGACCTGCTTTCACGTCGGCGGTCATTACGAGTTCTATCAGTCCGAGGCATTGAGCCCCACGATCTACAGCTACATCGTCGGCGACGTGACGATCGAGCTCGCGCGCATGATCGAACAGGCCCGTCCCGGTCAGGTGATCGTGGGCGATTTCCAGGTCCCCATGCCGGATATGGACACCGGCACGGTCTCGAAGATCGATTCCATCAAATTCATCGAGAAGACGCAGAAGACGCTTTCGAGTTTGAAAGGGCTCATTTTGTCCGGTGACGAGATCGATTCGATCAAGTGCTACCTGACGGGTGAGGAGCAGGCGAACGGAAAATTCAACATCAAGAGGTACCGGATCGCCGACAAACATGGCCGCACGCGAGACGTCTTCAACGCCAAGATCAACATCTATCGAATAAAGGCCGAGCCCATCTTTCTTGGCACCCAGGATAAGGAACTCGCCGAATTCGAGGCCGTGGAACGGCGCATACCCCGCGCCGCGAAGCGTGGCCGAACGGACAAGCCCAAACGGTCGCGCCAGCGCCCTTCGACATAGACCATTTCATAAGTAGAAGACGCATCACTTCGATAAGGCCCTTCGTACCCCGTGCGCTGGGGCACAAATCCCAGCAAGAGCGCACCGATGGAACACCTCCGCGATCTGATCCACGGCCAGCTCAAGCGGGCGCTCACGCCCCTCGCGCGGCTTCTGATCCGCGTCCACGTGAACGCCAACCAGGTCTCGATCACCGGCGTCCTTCTCAATATCGTGGTCACCGGGCTGGTCGCGACCGACTATCTGACGTTCGCCGGGATCGTCTTTCTCGCGGCCGGTTTCCTCGACGTCCTCGACGGCGTGATAGCGCGACTCACTAAGCGTGAATCCCCGTTCGGCGCGTTTCTGGATTCCACGCTCGACCGAGTCTCCGAAGGCGTGGTGCTGTCGGCGGTCGCGTACCGCTTCGCGCTCGAGGGCAACGCCGTCGACGCGGCGCTCGTGCTGTTGGCGCTCTTGGGCTCGCTCTTGGTGAGTTACACCCGCGCCCGCGCCGAAGGGCTGGGAGCCGAGTGCAAGGTGGGCGTGGCAACGCGGGCCGAGCGCGTGCTGCTCCTCGCCGCGGGCATGATTACCGGCCTGTTGGCCCTTGCCGTCTACCTTCTGATCGCGCTTTCGGCGATCACGGTCTCTCAGCGGATTGCGCGCACGTTCCGCCAGCTCGCGCCGAAGGGCTGATGGCGATCGAATCGCGGGGATCGCCACGCGCCAGGTGCGTCAGCCCAGCTCGAACGTCGTGACCCCGAACACCCGCCCGACCGGGATGGCGGGATCGCCGCCGCGGTACATGCGCGCGGTCTGGAAAACGGGGCGCAGTTGGTGCCGCCGGGCGAGCGCGACGGCGTCGGCGTTGGCCTGGGGAACGTCGAGGAACACCGTCTCGCCGGGCACGCCGGCGACGAGGGAGGCGTACAGCGCCTCTGCCAGATCGGGGCTGTCGGCGAACAGCGGACCGATCTTGTGCCCGTCTCGACACGCGCGGATCACGCCGTAGCCCGAGAGCGCGCCATCCGTCACCACGGCACGGGCCCGCGCCCGCGGCTGCGCCAACCATCGTTCGAGAAACGCCGGTCTTCGCGCCCCGAACACTCGCGAGTCATAGTCCGCGATCCCGTCGAAGCTGACTTGCGAGAGCGCGACGACGCCGTGGGGCGCCGTACCTCCGCCAACGCCCGCGTATCGCTCGTTGCGATAGGCGAGCGCGAAGCCCGCGCGCCGGTAGTTGGGCTGTTGCTCGACGACGCCGTCAAGGCCGATGATCCGGGCGCCCAGCCTCGCCAGGCCGGCGTTCCAAAGGGCCAACCCGAACCCCCGGTCCCGGTACTCGGGCCGAACGATGTAGAGGCCGAGGAACGCGAAACGATCGTCGTAGGCGACGACCGAGACGCCGCCGACCGGCTCGTCTCCCACAAGGCCCACAAGAAAGCCGTCGGGATCGGCGGCGTGGAAGCAGCCGGCGTCGTGGATGCCCGGATTCCAGCCCTCGGCCGCCGCCCAGTCCATGGCGAGATCCACCTCCGCGCGCCGCATGGTTCGGATTCGCAATGGCTCGTTCGCCATGGCCGTTCCTATTTAGAGCACTCTCCGACGCACGGCTCGCGCCTCCGCGGCCGAACCCGAATCAGACAAGGGGTGAGAGGGCCGCGCTCGCCCCGTACAGGGAATCGGCGAGCGCCAACCGCCACCCCGATTGCGAAGGTTTTGAGCGTGGTCTCCGCGGTTCCCGAGGGGAAGGTGGCGAAACGCCCGATCCCCCCGGTCATTTGCGGCTGCGGACCGTTCGCGTCCAGCGCTCCAGCGCCACCAACATATCGCCCAGGAACCCGCGCGTGGCTTCGTCGGTCAGCCGCCCGTCCTCGTCAAACTTCTCGGCGGCGGCGGCGATCAGGATATCGGGCTTGTTGAGGACCAGCATGTTCAGCGCCGCGCAGACCTGACGCAGGTGAATCTGCGCCCGCGCGGTTCCGAACATCCCCGTCGAGGCTCCGATGACCGCCAAGGGTTTTCCGTTCAAAGGCTGGTCCGGGGGCCGCGAGGCCCAGTCGATCGCGTTCTTGAGGACGCCGGGGACCGAGAAGTTGTACTCGGGCGTCGCGATCACCAAGGCGTCCACCTTGGCAATCCGTTCGCGGAACGCGGCGACCGGCGGCGGAAAACCCTCGCGAAAAACGTCGTCGTCGTAAGGCGGAATGCCCGCGAGATCGCAGACGTCGAGCGCCACGGTCTCGGGTGTGAGCTCGGCGGCCGCCGCGAGAGCCATGCGATTGTACGAGCTCTTCCTCAGGCTACCGCACACGCCGAGAACGTTGATGATGCCTTTGTCGTCGGTCACGATTGCAACTCCGGTTTGAAGGCGGGAAATGGCGGTTCGCGAAACCGTGGGGTTATGGCGCCGGCGCGCCTCTCTCATGCCACTGGCGGGCGATATCGATCCGGCGGCATAGCCACAGCGAATCGTGCGCCCGCACGTAGTCGAGGAAGCGCGCCAGCGCCGCCGTCCGCCCCGGACGACCCGCGATTCGGCAGTGCAGCCCGACCGACATCATCTTTGGCGCGCGGGTTCCCTCGGCGTAGAGGGTGTCGAAGGTGTCCTTTAGATAGGCGAAGAACTGATCGCCCGAATTGAATCCCTGGTTGGTCGCGAAGCGCATGTCGTTGGCGTCGAGGGTATAGGGGATCACGAGGTGCGGCCGGCCCTGCTCTCGCACCCAGTACGGCAGGTCATCGGCGTAGGAATCCGAATCGTAGAGGAAGCCGCCCTCCTCCACCACCAGGCGCCGGGTGTTGGGGCTGACGCGCCCGGCATACCAGCCCAATGGGCGGCTTCCCATGACCTGGGTGTGAACGGCGATCGCGCGTTCGAGATGCGCGCGCTCGGTGTCTTCGTCCACGAACTGGTAATCGATCCACCGGTAGCCGTGGCTCGCCACGTCCCAGTCGGCCTCGACCATCGCGGCGCAGGCGTCCGCGTTGCGCGCCAGCGCCATGGCGACGCCGTAGACCGTCACCGGAACCTCGCGATCGGTGAACAGGTTGAAAAGACGCCAGAACCCGGCCCGGCTTCCGTATTCGTACATGGATTCCATGATCATGTTGCGCGCGCCTACGATCGGTTGCGCGCCTACGATCTCGGACAGAACGGATTCCGACGCCGCATCGCCGTGAAGGATGCTGCTCTCGCCACCTTCCTCGTAGTTGATGACGAACTGCACGGCGAGGCGGGCCCCGTCCGGCCATTCCGGGTCCGGGGGATGGCGGCCATAGCCGACCATGTCGCGCGGATACGATTCGTCGATCACTGTGGGCGGGCCCCCGGAGGTCGCGGCGCCACGGAATCCCGGCCATACTCGGACGACCGGCGCGCCGACGCAAGGCGGTCGGATTAGGGGCGGCGGCGCCCCACAGAGCGCCGTCATTTCGCGCAACCGCACGAGGGAAGTGTGACATGGGGAAAGCGATCGTCTTGGCCGCGGCGCTCATCGCCGCCGCCGTTCTCGCGACCGGCCTCTACAGGATCGAACGCGCCGACGAAAGCGCGGCCTTCCGACTCAACACTCTGACGGGCTCGCTGGAGCTCTGCAAGCTCGGCGCCTGCTTCGCCATGGGCGGCGATTAGACGGGCGGACCGCGTCGCCGGGCGCGCCGAGACCCGAATGCATGGGGTGCGGACGCGGCCTATTCCGTGATCTTGGTCGCCCGACGCCGCGCTCAAGCGATTTCGATGAGCGCTTCGCCGGCGACCGCGGCGCCGCCCGGAAGCGACGGCGCGCCGCAGATGTAGCGGGCCGGACGGGCCGCATCGCCGAACACCTCCACCAACAGGTCCGTTGCCCCGTTCGCGACCTTGGAGTGGTCGCGGAATTCGGACGTTACGCTGATGAAGATTCCGAGCCGAAGCACGCGCCGCACGCGATCGAGATCGCCGTCGCAAGCGGCGCGGAAGTGGGCGATGAGGTTGAGCCCGCAGATCCGGGCGGCCTGATACGCGTCTTCCACCGAGACCTCCTTGCCCACCTGTCCGACGTAACGGTACTCGCCCTCCCAAAGGGTCGCCTGACCGGAGATGAACGCAAGATTCTCGGCGACCGTGAAAGGCGCGTAGTTGGCGACCGGCGAGCCGACGTCGGGGAGCGTGATCCCCAGTTCGGCGAGGCGCGCGTCGATTCGACCTGGCATCGTGGGACTCCCTCGTTCGACCACCGTCCGGCCACCATAAGGCCGCGGCGTCCCATGCGCCAGAACCGGCGGGACGCTTGCCGCGATCGGCCTGCAACTCCGGATTTGTCTTCGCGGCGCGGGCGGCCTTCGCGCACTCGCGCCCGTGATCGCCTTGACCCGGCCGCCGACAGGCCGCGATACTCAGGCACAGGTCATTTTCAGGACACGAAAACAATGTTGGAACTGACGGGCGTAATCCCGGCGATCACGACACCGTTCACGGACGACGGCGCCCTCGATATTGACGGCTTTCGCGAGCTCGTCGAAGCGGTGATCGGGGACCGTGTGCACGGCATCGTCGTCGCCGGCTGCACGGGCGAATCGTGGGCGCTGGAGGATGACGAACGCGCCCGGCTGTTCGCGGCCGCGGTCGATCAGGCGAACTCTCGCGTGCCTATCGTCGCGGGTTGCGGCGCGATTACGTCCGCGGGCGCGATCGGGCATGCGCGCGCCGCCGAGAACGCGGGCTGCGCGGCAGCCATGATCCAGCCGCCATGGTACGTGATTCCCGGCGAGGCCGAGGTCGAATGGTATTACCGCCAGATCATCGCGGGATGCGACATTCCGATCATGCTCTACAACATCCCCCGCCGGACCGGCATCAACATGAGCGTCGAACTGATCGACCGTCTGGCCGACGAGCCGCAGGTGGTGGCGCTCAAGGAAAGCTCCAAGGATTGGCTGGTGCTGTCGGCCATGATCCGCCGGGTCCGCGACCGGATTTCGGTGCTGGCGGGCTACGCCAGCGTGCTCGGCCTCGCGGCGATCTCGGAAGGCGCCGCCGGCTTTGTCGATTCGACGACGCCTGTCGTGGGGCGGCTGTCGCGGCGGTTCTTCGATGCCGCCGTCGCGGGCGACGTGGAGACGGCGCGATCCCTCGAAGGCGTCATGGCGACGCTCAAGTTCTTCGATTGCGGGACGTTTCCGGCGACCGTCAAGGTGGCGCTGGAGCTTCTCGGGCGGCCCGGAGGGCCGCCGCGCGACCCGATCGCGCCATTGACCGAGGATCAGCGCGCGCGCATTCGCGCGATGCTGGCGGACGCCGGATTGTTGCCGGCGGCCGCGCGCCGCGCAAGCGCCGGAGAGTGAAGCCGCGCGCCCAACCTATTTGGGCTGCGGGACGATGCGCAAGTAGGGCTTCGGCGCCTTCCAGCCGTCGGGGTACTTCTTCTTGGCGTCCTCGTCCGAGACGGCGGGGACGATGATGACGTCCTCGCCCTGCTTCCAGTTGACCGGCGTCGCCACCTGGTGGCGGGCCGTAAGCTGGCACGAATCCAGAATGCGCAGCACCTCGTCGAAGTTTCGCCCGGTGCTCATCGGATAGGTCAGCGTCGCCTTGATCTTCTTGTCGGGACCGATGACGAACACCGAGCGCACGGTCGCGTTGTCGGCCGGCGTTCGGCCTTGCGACGTGTCGCCTGCTTCCGCCGGAAGCATGTCGTAGAGCTTGGCAACCTGTAGCTCGGGATCGCCGATCAAGGGGTAGTTGACGGCGTGGCCTTGGGTCTCCTCGATGTCCTTCGACCACGCGGCGTGGTCGCCGACCGGATCGACGCTAAGGCCGACGATCTTGCAACCGCGCTTCTCGCACTCGGGTTGCAGCCCGGCCATGTAGCCGAGCTCGGTGGTACAAACGGGCGTAAAGTCCTTGGGGTGCGAGAACAGCACCGCCCATCCGCCGCCGATCCACTCGTGAAGCGTGATCGTCCCCTCGGTCGTTTCGGCGGTGAAGTTCGGGGCTTCGTCGTTGATCCGTAGCGACATGGCTCCCTCCACTGGTTTCATGAAACACAGGCCCCCATGGCGCGACGGAACGCCCCGAGCGCGCCGCGGGAGCCCGCGAATTCTATCACGGACCGACGCGAGCGCACCCGCTTATCGAAGGGCGCGAAAGATCGCACGGTGCGCGACGGAATTGCCCGGCCGCCGTCGCGGCCCGTTCCGCGGCGACGGTCGAGCCCCGGATTTTCGGCGGCTCCCCACCCATCGACGACGCCGTTTGCGCGATCGTCAAACCGGTCGGATCGGGTAGCATCCTTCCGGCGGCCACGGGATGGCGCTTGTGGAATTACACGACGAGGCGGATATACCCGCATGAACCGGGCGGAACGGCGCAGGCTCGCCAAGCAACGAGAGACTCGGAAGGGCGCGCCGGGTCGAGACGCCGGCGCTCGGCTCGTCGAAACCATGCGCCGCGGAATCGAGTGCTACCAGGCGGGCCGTCTGGCCGAGGCCGAGCAAAGCTTCCGGACTTTTCTGGAATCGATTCCCGACGACGCCGACGCCCATCACCTGCTCGGAGTCGTGTTGTATCGGGCGGGCCGGCACCAGGACGCGGTGGCCCACATCCGAAAATCCATCGACTTTGCCCCCGAGAACGCCAGCTTTCACAACAACCTCGGCAACGTCCTCAACGATCTTGGGCGCACGGACGAGGCGTTCGATTGCTTCAGCCGCGCGGTCGCGATCGACCCCGACCTCGCCGAGGCCCACAACAATCTCGGCAACCTGCTCAAGGATCGCGCGCGCGCGGACGAGGCGATTCGCCACTTCGAGCGCGCACTCGCGCTGAACCCCGAATATGCGGAAGCCCACAACAACCTCGGCAACCTGATCGCCGGCGAAGGGCGGCTTGACGACGCGGTGGCGTGTTTCCAAAAGGCGCTCGCGATCCGCCCCGACTTCGCGAGCGCCCACTTCAACCAAGCCAACGTTTCGGTCGAGTTGAACCGGCTGGACGCCGCCGCCGCCGTCTACGCCGAGGCATTGAAGGCGCGCCCCGAATTTGCCGACGCCCACAACGCGCTGGGCAACGTGCTCAAGGATCGGGGCCGGCCGGACGAGGCCGCGGCCTGTTACGAAAAGGCGCTTGCGTTCCAGCCCGACCATGTGGACGCGCGAAACAACCTCGGCAACGTGTTCCTGAATCAGGGACGCCTGGACGAAGCCCTGGAAAACTTTCGCCGCACAGCCGAGATCGACCCGGCCGGGTCCGGCTACGCCCGGCACATGGTTGCCGCGATTACAGGGGAGACCACCGAGTCGGCGCCCGCCGATTACGTCCGCAAGCTGTTCAACGGCTACGCGCCCCGCTTCGACGCCCATCTGGTCGGCGAGCTCGGCTACGCGGTACCCGAAATGATGCGCCGGGCCGTGGACCGTTCGCACGGCGACGAGGGCGTGTTCGGCCGCGCCCTCGATTTAGGCTGCGGCACCGGGCTGGTGGGCGAGGCCTTCCGCACGCTCGTCAACCAATTCCACGGCGTCGATCTATCGGCGAGAATGCTGGACCGGGCGCGGCGCAAGGGCGTCTACGACGCCGTTCATCTGGAAGACGTGCACGATTGTCTCGGGCGTTGCGCCGCCGAAGCAACGGCCTTCCACCTGGTTCTCGCCGCCGAGCTCTTCATCTACATCGGCAATCTGGAGCCGATCTTTCAAGGTTTCGCCGAAGTGTTGGCGCCGGGCGGGTTGTTCGCTTTTTCGGTGGAGGGCACCGACGGCGGCGCGTTCAAGCTGCTCCGGACCGGCCGCTACGCCCACGCCGACGATTACGTGCGCGCGCTTGCGTCCCGCCACGGCCTCTCGGTCGACGCCTCGGATGAAATCGAAATCCGCCAGCAGGCCCACGAACTCGCGGCCGGCCGGCTGTACGTGCTCGGCGCGGCGGCGTGAATGCGCCGGCGCTTCGTCCCGCCCGGCCGATTCGCGGTAATCCCATTACCCGAAGTCGCAGTAGGTGGCATGCATCCCGTCGATGAGGGGCGCGCGCGCATTGCGAAACGTCTCCATGCGCGCGGCCTCGATGTGATTTTTCAGCGCATCGTCGTCGCGCCAGACCGCGTATGAGAACGCCCGGCTTTCGTCGTCGCGCGGCAGCAGAACGTCGAACCGCTCGC
>JAKZXM010000096.1:0-2783 GCA_047514975.1 Rhodospirillales bacterium | reverse complement strand
ACCCGGCGCGACGACGGTGTCGGGGAAAATCTGAAGCACCGACATTCTCAGGGCAGCGAAGCTCGCCGAGTCGATATCGGAGACTTTCGAAGGCTCCGAGGGCTCTCCGCCAGTCTGCCGTATCGCCAAATCGCAGTCGGCGGCCACGGTACGCCCATACGTTTCCACGTCCTCTACAGTCTCACCGGGCAGAATCCGGACATCGCATTCGGCGACCGCGGAACGCACGTGCTCTTCCACGTGCTCGATCACGTCCTTTACCCTCTCGCCGGGCAGAATCCGGAAATCTACGATTGCACTTGCCTTTTGCGGCAACGCGTTCAACTTGCTCCCACCGCGAATGACGGTCGCTGCGGTCGTCGTGCGCACCAGTGCGTTTGTCGCCCGACCGCTTTCGAGGCGGGACATCACCAGGGGACCCAGCAGCCACCAGTTTGCGATCGCGGCGCGAAGGTGAACCGGCATTTCGGGGGGGAGAAACCGAAACATCTCGGCTGTCGGGCTTTGCAGACTTGCCGGCATTTGGTTGGATTCAAGCCGCAGAATGGCTCGAGCCAGCTTGCCCACGGTCGTACTGAGGGGAGGCATCGAAGAGTGGCCGCCGGGACCTTCGAAGATCAGCTCCAACGTCACCCGGCCTTTCTCGGCAAGACCGATCAGCGCCGCCGGCTTCGAAACACCCGGGATGATTCCATTGGTAATGACCAGACCTTCGTCGAGGGTGAAGTCGAGCTCGATCCCGCGCGACTCGAGCAGTTGCGCGATTCGTGCCGCGCCATTCGTCCCGCCGACCTCTTCATCATGCCCAAAGGCCAGGTAAACGGTGCGTTTCGGGGCGACGCCATTTTCAAGAAGGAATTCGACGGCCTCCAGGATCGCCATCATTGATTGCTTCATGTCCATGGTACCGCGACCCCAGATATAACCGTCGGCGACGGCGCCGGCGAACGGCGGGTGGGTCCAGTCGGCTTCCGTTCCCGGCTCCACCGGCACCACGTCCATGTGAGCCGCGAGCAGGATCGGTTTCAGGGACGGATCACTGCCCGTCCAGGTGTAGAGCAGGCTGTATTCGTTTACGATCTCGCGGGTCAGTGTCGCGTGAATCATGGGATAGCTGCTGGCAAGGAATTCGTGGAGACGGCGGAACGCTTCTTGAGCGGGCGGTAGCTGGGGTCCACGGGAGACGGTGCGAATTTGAACGGCTTGGGCGAGGCGTCGAATTGCCCCCTCCTCGTCGAAGGCAATTTCGCCCGCTGTTGGGAAATCTCCCAGCGGCGGAGGGCCAATTCGAACCGTGTTGACGGCGATCACGACGAACAGGATGACGATGAATGCCGCCGGTGCCTGAGATTATTTTCAAAACCATCCTACCCTCCCAAACCGAGAATCATTGAATACGCTTCGGCCAAAGTCAGTTGCCGAACGCGGTGTGCTTGGCCCGTTTCGGCGTCGTCTCGACTGGGCGGCTTTGGATCACATTGGCGGCGCGGGCGCCCTTATTTCGCCGATTCTCGCCGAGTGGGTCAAGGACGCCTACGCCATGCTCCCGACCCAGCTCGGGCCCTGGACGCGGACCATGCGGTGTTAGACGGGCGTAAGCGCGGGATCGGGAAGGTCTTCGAACCGCAGCGGCTGGCCCGACGGCTCGCCACAGACCGCGTCCTTGGCCATGACGATGTTGCCGCGGATGATGGTGAACACCGGCCAGCCGGTGACACGCATTCCGGCGAAGGGAGTCCAGCCGACCCGGCTCGCGATCCAATCGTCCTCGATGGTCCGCTGCGCGCCTAGGTCCACGACCGAGAAATCGGCATCGAAGCCGCGCGCGATCCGGCCCTTGTCGGCGATGCCGAAGACCCGCGCGGGCCCGGCGCTGGTGAGCTCGACCAGGCGCGCGAGCGATAGCCGGCCGGCGTTCACGTGGTCCAGCATCACCGGCACCAGGGTCTGCACGCCCGGCGCGCCCGACGGGCTTTCCGGATAGGGCCGCGCCTTCTCGTCCAAGGTGTGGGGCGAGTGGTCCGAGGCGACCACATCGCAGAGCCCTTCGCGGATCGCCGCCCACAGCGCGTCGCGATGGTTCTCTGCGCGTACCGGCGGGTTGGTCTGCACCCGAGTGCCGAGACGCGCGTACGCCTCGGGCGCGGCGAAGGTGAGGTGCAAGGGCGTCACGTCGAACGTGGCGAGATCGCGGTTGGCCTCGATAATCGGGATCTCGTCCGCCGTCGTCACGTTCATAACGTGAACGCGCTTGTTCGCGGCGCGCGCGAGCGCCAGGAACCGCCGGGTCGCGATCACGGCGGCGTCCACGTCGCGCCATTCCGCGTGACGGGCAACGGGGCAGCCGCCTTCGATCATGGCGCGCCTTTCTGCGATGCGGGCCTCGTCCTCGCAGTGCGCGGTCAGCCGGCGGCGACAGGACGCGAGTATGGCACCAAGCGTGTCCTCGTCCACCACCACCGAGGCGGTCGAGGAGCCGAGGAACACGTTGGCGCCCGGACATCCCGGAAGCCGCTCGAGCTCGGCAAGCTCGTGCGCGTTCCTGGGCGTGCCGGCCACCGCGAGGGCGAAGTCGCACCAACTCCCAGCCTCGGCGCGGCCCATCTTGTCGGCGTAAGTCGCGGAATCCGCAGTGGTCGGGATGGTGTTCGGCATTTCGAACACGGCCGTCACACCGCCGAGAACCGCGGCCCGAGACCCGGTTTGCCAGTCCTCCTGGTGCTCCGTTCCCGGCTCGCGGAAGTGGACCTGGGTGTCGATTGCGCCGGGAAGGACGTGAAGGC
>JAKZXM010000095.1:0-18612 GCA_047514975.1 Rhodospirillales bacterium | reverse complement strand
GTTTTGCAAAGATCGCCGAGCAGTGATATCGGACCCGGGGCCCCGGTCCTTCGCCTCAGGGATTGCCGGAATGCCTGGATTTCGGTCCCCATGCGCTGAACCGCATAATTCGATGAACGTCCGCTAAGGGTCAAAAGCGGCAGTCCCTGGTGGGGCCTCACAAGGTCTGTTATGGGGCCGGAAGCAGACCTACAAGAAGCAAGACCTACAAATTGTGAGTCCATGCCCTAGTCGAGCTCGCGAAGAACGCGGAAGCCGATGCCGTAGCTCTTGACGCGGGCGTCGTTCTTCCAGCGCCAGGCCGATCGGACGTTCTTCGAGAAGTAATACCACGAGCCACCGCGCATCACGCGCTTGCGACAGTCACCGTCGAGGCGGACCGATCCGTCTTGGGGAGCCCCGTCGTGGGTGGGGTTCCAGCAATCGGCCACCCATTCCCAAACGTTGCCGCTGGTATCAAACAGCGCCCACGAATTGGGCGCGAAGGATCCGACGGGCCCGGAGCTCTTCTTGCTCCACTCGCTACCGCAGTCGCGGCAGTTCGCACGGTTCACCCCGGCCTCGTCTCCCCACCAGAAAGCGGTTTCGGTGCCGGCGCGGGCCGCGTACTCCCATTCCGCATCGCTGGGAAGGCGATAGACCTTGCCGGTCTTGAGCGCCAGCCACCGGGTATAGCCCACCGCCTCGGCGTGGGTGACGTTCATGACCGTGCGCCGCTCGCGCCCCCATTTGTGATCGTCCGGGCGGGTCGAGCAGCCACCGTCGTCGAGGCAGGCCTGCCACTCGTCGAAGGTGACCTCGTACTTGCCGATCGCGAACGCATTCGCGATGCTGACCTCATGCGCCGGGCGCTCGTTCGCGTGGCGCCCGTCGGATCCCATGATGAAGCTGCCGGCGGGCACTGCCACCAGCTCGGGGCAAAGCGCGCAGTCGCGAAAGCTCTCGCCCGGTCCCGGATCGTCCGCCGCGATCGCGGGAACCGAGACAGCGCCGCAAAGGATCGCGCCGGCGGCGATCCGACGCCAGGTCCGGGGTTCACGAATTCCGACCATCGGCCGATTTCACGCTTCGAGCGCGCCTTCGGTAGCGCCCGCGACGGGGCGGGTCAAGGCTTCGGCCGCCGGCCCGTCGGGACCCGCGCGCCATTCGGCGCGGACGTCGGCGTCGGCCTCGGCATCCATCCGGGATCCGCGAAGCCGGGCGAAAGCGTTCGCGTCGAGAAGGCGCGCCAGCGCCCAGACCGCCATCGCGCGCACCAGCACGGACGCATCGGCGAGGCGCGCCTGGGCCGCCGCCGCCAATCCCGGATCGTCGCTGTTGCCGATCGCGATCAGCACGTTGCGCAAGAAGCGCTCGCGTCCGGTCCGCAAGATCGGCGAGCGCGCGAATTTGGCGCGGAACGCGGCCTCGTCGAGGGACGCGAGCTCGGCCAGCCGGGGCGCGCGCCGGCCGGCGGGCGGCCGATACGCCTCGTCCTCGGTAGCCTGAGCGAACTTGTTCCACGGGCAGACGGCGAGGCAATCGTCACAGCCGTAAATGCGGTTGCCCATGGCCTGGCGGAACTCGCGCGCGATGTGGCCCTTGTGCTCGATGGTCAGGTACGAGATGCAGCGCCGAGCATCGATGCGGTAGGGCGTACTCAGCGCGCCGGTGGGGCAGGCGGCGCGGCAGCGATCGCAACTGCCGCAGAGGTCGCGCTCGGGCGCGTCGGCCGACAGCGCAAGGGTCGTGAAAACCTCTCCCAGGAACAACCACGAGCCGAACCGCCGCGAGACCAGGTTGGTGTGCTTGCCCTGCCAGCCGAGGCCGGCCCGGGCCGCGAGCGGCTTCTCCATCACCGGCGCGGTGTCGACGAAGACCTTGACCTCGCACGCATGGGTCCGCGCGATCCAGCCCGCGAGCTCCTTCAGCGCCTTCTTGAGCACGTCATGGTAATCGCGGTTGCGGGCGTAGACGCTGATGGCGCCCGCGCCGCGCTCGGAAAGGACGGCGAGCGGATCGTCGTCGGGGCCGTAGTTGGCGCCGAGCGCGATCACCGTCCGCGCTTCCGGCCACAGCACCGAGGGGTCGGCGCGTCTGTCCCGCGTCGTCGCCATCCAGGCCATGTCGCCGTGGAGGCCGCGATCGAGGAACGCGCCCAGATCGTCCGCCTGGGCACGCCCGATCCGGGCGGGCGCGAACCCGACGGTGTCGAATCCCGCCTCAATTGCGCGGGCGCGGATGGCGTCCTTGACGTCGTGCATGGGGCTTTCTCGCCTGCCTCGAGCCGCTATGGTATCCAGCGTTCCTTCGAGGGTGAAACGAATTCGGCGGGCGGCATGCGCTTCAAATACACGATCCTCTACGTCGTCCTGATCGTCGCCGTGAACTGGGCCTTCACCGTGATCCCCCCGGTCGCGCTTCCCGGCGGCACCCTGTGGCCGCCGGTCTCGCTGCTGGTCGGGTTCGTCTTCGTCATTCGCGACTTCGCCCAGCGTGAGATCGGGCACTTCGTGCTGTTGGCGATGTTGGTGGGCGCGGGCTTGAGCTACGTAATGGCCGATCCCGCCGTCGCGATCGCGAGCGCGGCCGCGTTTGCAGTGAGCGAGCTTGCCGACTGGGCCGTCTACAGCTTCACGGGCAAATCCCTGTCCGAGCGGATTCTATATTCGAGCGCGCTGGGGACGCCCATCGACAGCGCCGTCTTCCTGGCCGGCATGGGGTTCTTCTCCGCGGCAGGCGTCGCCGCCATGACGGCATCGAAGATGATCGGCGCGCTGATCGTCTGGTGGATGATCCGCAGGCGCGAGGCCCGGAACACGGCCGCCGCCGGCTGAAGGGCCTTGGCGCGTCGTTCACGTTCGCCGGATCGCACCGGCCCGCTTAAACGGATAACGCCCCTGGACCGGATCGTGGTCGGTCGGAATCGCCGGCGGCGTTCAGCCGCGCCCGCGATAGGGCGCGACGCCCTGGTCGGGAAGCCAAAGGCCGTCGGGCGCCGGTCCGCTCTGGTAGAAGACGTCGATGGGCATCCCGCCGCGCGGATACCAATAGCCGCCGATGCGCAGCCAGACGGGCGCGAGTACATCCACCAGGCGCTTGGCGATGGCGACGGTGCAATCCTCGTGAAAGGCGCCGTGGTTGCGGAAGGACGCGAGGAACAGCTTGAGCGATTTGCTCTCGACGATGCGGGCGTCCGGCACGTAGTCGATGACGAGATGGGCGAAGTCGGGCTGGCCCGTCAGCGGGCAGATCGAGGTGAACTCGGGGCAGGTGAAGCGCACCACGTAAGCGGTGTCGGGATGCGGGTTGGGAACGCTTTCCAAGACCGCTTCGGCGGGCGAGGCCGGGATCTTGGCGGCGCGCCCGAGCTGGGTGAGCGCATCCTCTTCGAGCTTGGCCATGGTCATCGGCCCCCTTGCGCAGACGCGGTCCTGGCCGCGCCCGCCTCCGTGCGCCGCGCCGCGAAATCGCGGGCGAAGGACTGGAAGCCGCCCGCCTCGATGGCGCCGCGCATCTCCGCCATCAGGTCCTGATAGTAATGAAGGTTGTGACAAGTCAACAGGACGGAGCCCAGGATCTCGCCGGCGCGGACCAGATGGTTGAGGTACGCCCGGCCGTAGCCGCGGCAGACCGCGCACGCGCAGGAATCGTCCAGCGGTCGCGGATCGCTCGCGTGAACCGCGTTGCGCAGGTTCAACGCGCCTTCGCGGGTGAACGCCTGGCCGGTCCGGCCCGAACGGGTCGGAAGCACGCAGTCGAACATGTCGATGCCGCGCGTCACCGCCTCGACCAGGTCTTCGGGCTTGCCCACACCCATGAGATAGCGTGGCGCGCCCGCCGGCAGCAGCGGCGCCGTGGCCTCGAGGACGGATAACATGACCGTCTTCTCTTCCCCCACCGCGAACCCGCCGAGCGCGTAGCCGTCGAACCCGATTCGCACAAGGTGGTCCGCGGATTCTGCGCGCAGATCGTCGAACGAGCCGCCCTGGACGATTCCGAACAATCCGCGCCCGGGTGAGGCGGCGAACGCCGCCTTCGAGCGTTCGGCCCAGCGGCTGGTGAGCCGCATGGCCCGGGCGACGTCGTCCTTGGGGCGCGGATGGGGGATGCATTCGTCGAGGGTCATGGCGATGTCGGCGCCGAGCATCCCCTGGGTCTCCACCGCGCGCTCGGGCGTGAGCTCGAAGCGCCCGCCGTCGATGTGCGAGCGGAACACGACGCCCGATTCCGTCACGTCCCTGAGCGCGGCGAGGGACATGACCTGGAAGCCCCCCGAATCGGTCAGGATCGGACCCGGCCAGTTCATGAACCGGTGTAGCCCGCCCAGCGCCCGGATGCGTTCGGCGCCGGGGCGCAGCATCAGGTGGTAGGTGTTGGCGAGCACGATCCGGGCGCCGGTCTCGGCCAGCGCCTCCGACGTCATGGCCTTGACCGTGGCGGCGGTGCCGACGGGCATGAACGCCGGCGTCTCGACGATGCCGTGGGCGGTCTCGAGGCGCCCGCGCCGGGCGCAGCCGTCTTCCGCGGAGACCGCGAACCCGATTCCCCTCACGCCCCCGGACCGCGATGGAGGAGGCAGCAATCGCCGTAGGAATAGAACCGGTATTCGGCCTGCTTGGCGTGCTCGTAGGCCGCCTTCATGCGTTCGGTTCCGGCGAACGCGCACACCAGCATGAACAGCGTCGAACGCGGCAGGTGGAAGTTGCTCAACAGCACGTCGACGACGCGGAACTCGAAGCCCGGCGTGATGAAGATGTCGGTTTCGCCCGCGAACGCGAAGACGGTGCCGTCGTCTGCGGCCGCGGCTTCGAGAAGCCTCAGCGATGTCGAACCCACGGCGACGATCCGCCCGCCCCGGGCCCGCGCCGCGTTGATGGCGCGGGCGGCCTCTTCGGTGATCTCGCCCCTCTCCGGCGCGAGCCGGTGGTCGGTGACGGTCTCGGCCCGCACCGGCAAGTAGGTTCCGGGGCCGGTGTGAAGCGTCACGTCGCATTGGCCGACGCCCTTCTCGTGCAACGCGCCAAGAAGGGCCTGGGTGAAGTGCAGGCCGGCGGTCGGTGCCGCGACCGCGCCCGCGCGCTTGGCGAAGATGGTCTGGTAATCGGTGAAGTCCTGATCGTCCCGGGCGCCGTCGCGCTTGATGTACGGCGGGACCGGCATGGTCCCAACCCGATCCAGCGCCGCCATCAGGTGCACGTCTGAGCGGTCGAACTCGAGCTCGACCTCGCCGCCCTCGCCCTGGTCGACGACGCGGGCGGAGAACCCGGGACCGAACTCGAACAGGTCGCGCCTCTTCACCTTGCGCGCCGGCTTGGCGAACGCCCGCCACCGGTCCGGCGCGGTCTGCCCGCAAAGGGTCATCTGGACCTCGAGGCCGCTCTTGCGCCCCATCAGTCGCGCGGGCAGGACGCGCGTGTCGTTGACGACGAGAAGATCGCCGGCGCTGAGGCGTTCGGGCAGCGCGCCCACCGTCAGGTCGCGCAATCCCTCTTCCGGGCTCGCCGGTACCTCGAGAAGGCGCGCCGAATCCCTCGGCGAGACGGGCCGTTGCGCGATTCGCGTGTTCGCGAGCTCGAAGTCGAAGTCCGCCGTTTTCATGCGCGTTTCCGCCCGATCCCGCGATCGGCACGATCGTCGCGGGTCGCGAAGATTACATGATGCGCAAGCTCTCGGCCACCGGCCGCGAAGGCCCGGACGGCTCGCACGGACGCGCTGGTTGCGCGGGCGCGGCGCATCGGCCATAGGAGGACATGTCAAAGGCACCGGCGATCCTCGCGCTTGCCCTGTTGGCGGCGTGCAGCGCCCCCCAGCGCTGGGAGCACCGGACGCTCGCGCCCGATCGGTGGAAGGCGGACGAGGCCGCCTGCCGCGCCGAGGCCACGCGCGAGGTTGACCGCGATTCGGCGCGCGAGCAAGGCTACGGCGCCACCGCCCGGGAAAGGCGCGAACACCCGGTCCGCGCCCAGATGGCCGCCTTCGAGGCGACCAAGAAAATGCAGGCGCTGGTCGAGCGCTGCATGAAGGCCAACGGATACGTCGAGGCGCGCGAGTAGCGCATTATCCGTTTAGTCGACGCCGGCCGGCGGTTCCCCAATGCTCGGGCGGCCGTTTGCTCAGGCGGCCTTGGCGAGCGCCGCCTCTTCGACGGCGCTGGTATCTCGCTCTTCCGCCCGTTCGGTGGACCGGTACGCCACGCGCCGGTCATGCGGGTGCCGATAGGCGGCGCGCATCATCACCGGGATGTCGGCGCGGGCGATTCCGATGTCGGCGAGCATCCGCTCGCTCAAGCCCTCGAGCTCGGCCCGGAACCGTCGGCGCCGAAACCAACCGACGGCCGCATCCGCGATCCGCTCGCCGACGGCGCCCGATATCGCCTCGCGCGCACGGGTGGCAATCCGCCTCACCCTCGCGCGCCGGGCCGCGCGTGTAATCACCCGCCATTCGGCGGCGATCCACGCGCGATCGCGCAAATCCGTCCGGTCGGCCGCGTAGAACTCGACGTAGTCGTTGATCCACATTCCTTGTTTTCCAGCCTCGTTCTCCGGAAAATTTCTCTGATCGGAACGACGTCCGCCGCCGCGCGCGCACGCCGTTCCCCTAAACAAGAAATAGGATTTTTTTTTGCGAGTGCGAAAAGCGGTTTTGTTGCAGTGCGGCAATCGAGAAAACGCATACCTCCTTATTGCCTCCCATCGTGAAGGGGCGTCCTCTCGTGATGGAGCGCGCGGCCGAGATGGGGCGAATGACACCGCACGGGCGAGCTGCTAGCTTCGCCCACGGCGTGATCACGGCGGCATGCGGGCGAACGGGCGATGGAAGGATCCCGAACCAAGGCGCGCTTCCGCGGAGACGCGGTGCTCGCCGAGCTTCTCGAACGCGCGCGATCGACGCTCGGCGTTGCCGATGTCCGCGCGCTCTGCGGCGCGGTCAACGCGGCGCCCGAGGGCGTCGCGCCCGATCTGTGGACCACCCTTGTCGCGGACGACCCTGCACCCGAGCTTCGGGCCGAGCTCGAGGCGTTGCGCGACGACCTGGCGATCGAGGCGCGAAGTCGCCACGACCGACGAGGGGTCGCCGAGCGCCTGGGCGCGCTCAGGCGGGAGATCGAAAAGCGCGATCTCGCCGGACTCATCGTGCCGCGCGCCGACGAGCACCAAGGCGAGTACGTGCCGGCGCGGGCCGAGCGGCTCGCGTGGCTCACCGGGTTCAAGGGTTCGGCGGGACTCGCAGTCGTGATCGAGGATGCCGCCGCCATCTTCGTCGACGGCCGCTACACACTTCAGATCGAGGCCGAGGTGGACGCCGCGCTCTTTCAGTTCCGGCACGTCGCCGAAGAACCGGCGACGGACTGGATCGCCGAAAACCTGAAGCCCAAGGCGCGGCTCGGGTTCGACCCCTGGCTCCATACCGAGAACCAGGTCCGCAGGTTCCGCAAGGCGTGCGAGGACGCGGGCGCCGAGCTCGTTCCTTGCGAGAGCAACCCGATCGACGCGGTCTGGCGAAACCAGCCCCCGCCGCCGGTGGCGCCGTTGGTGATCCACGACCAGGCGTTCGCGGGACGGCCCGCCGGGGACAAGCGCGCCGAGGTGGCGCGCGCGCTCGAATCAGACCGGCTGGCGGCCTATTTCCTGTCGGCGCCGGACTCTCTCGCCTGGCTCTTGAACGTTCGCGGCGGCGACGTGCCATTTTCGCCGCTCGCACTCGCCTTCGGCCTCGTCCACGCCGATTCCTCGGTCGATCTCTTCCTCGATCGCCGGAAGCTGACGGCGGCGGTCACGGCCCATCTCGCAAATGCGGTCCGCGTCCACGATAGCGCCCGGCTCGGGCCGGCGTTCGACGAGCTCGGCGCCGGCGAAGGCGCGGTCGGGCTCGATGCGGACGGCGCGCCGGCCTGGGCCGCCGACCGCCTGCGCGCCGCCGGTGCGAGAGTCGTGTTCCGGCCCGATCCCTGCGCGCTGCCCAAGGCGCGGAAGAATCCGGTCGAGCTCGACGGCATCCGCGCCGCCCACCGCCGCGACGGGGCGGCGCTGACGCGCTTCCTCGCCTGGTTCGCCGCCGAGGCCCCGCGTGGCGAGTTGACCGAGATCGACGCCGCCCGCCGCCTCGAGGAGCTCCGAAGCGAGGGCGCGCATTTCCGCGGGTTGAGCTTTCCCACGATCTCGGGCGCCGGCCCGAACGGGGCGATCGTCCATTACCGGGTGAGCGAGAAGAGCAATCGGCGGATCGAGGCGGGAATGCTGTACTTGGTGGATTCCGGCGCCCAGTACCTGGACGGCACGACCGACGTGACCCGAACGGTCGCGCTCGGCGCGCCGAGTGCCGAAGCACGCGAATGCTTCACCCGCGTGCTCCAGGGCCACATCGCCATCGCCACGACGCTGTTTCCAAAGGGCACCAGCGGCTCGCAACTCGACGTGCTGGCCCGCAGGGCGCTTTGGCAAGCGGGGCTCGATTACGACCACGGCACGGGCCACGGCGTCGGAAGCTACTTGGGCGTCCACGAGGGTCCGCAGCGAATCTCCAAGATCGGCAACCAGATCGCGCTCGAAGCCGGCATGATCGTTTCCAACGAGCCCGGCTACTACAAAGTCGGACACTTCGGCATCCGCATCGAGAACCTTGTCGCGGTCGTTCCGGCCCAGGCGCCCGAAGGCGCCGAGCGCGAGATGCTTGCCTTCGAGACCTTGACCCAAGCTCCCATCGACCTCGCGCTCGTGGACACCGACCGGCTGCGCCCCGACGAGCGCGACTGGCTGAACGCCTATCACGCGCGCGTGCACGAGGACCTGGGCGCGATCGTCGACGGCCGCACGGCGGCCTGGCTCGAAGACGCGACCCGCTCGATCACCTGAATTGCGGGAATCGCGACCCAGGGGCCGCGACCGCGCCATTAACGACTCTGCAAGCATTTTCGCGCTATTGGAGGCGACGCGAAGGACCCCCGCATGAGCGCATTCCGCCCCTCATCCCCGAAGATTCCCGCCACGGCCTCGGGCCGCGCGGCGCTTCCCGATCCCAAGTGGGGGCGGAATGCGTCGGGACGGTTCCATCGGCTCGTCAAGCTCGACGCGGATGCCGCCGGGCTCCCCGGGCGCGGCGGCGTCTTCGTCGCCTGGCACGCGGGCGTCCGGCCCCGGTGGGTGTATGTCGGGGGCGCGCGCGATCTGGCCGGCGCGTTGCGCGAGCTCTTCAGCAACGCAGACGTCAAGGCTTTTGAGGCCCGCGGCGGGGTCTTCGTGACCTGGTCCTTCATCAGCGACGAGTTCCGGGACGGCGTGGTCCTGTTTCTCACCGATACGCTCGAGCCCCTGGTCGCGAACCCGAGCGTGCAGCGCAAGGATATCGATCCGGTGCCCGTGCAGGCCCCTGGGTTGTCGGCCGCACCGTGAATAGGCGCGCTCGCCGGTGGCGGGCAAAACTCGAGACAGCCTCATCCTCGGCGGGGGCCGGTGGCGCGCCCGCCCGGCTGTTCGAGGCGGCGCTTTCGCATCACCACGCGGGCCGACTGGGCGATGCGGAGGCCCTTTGTATCAGGATCCTCGAGGTGACGCCGCTGCACGCCGGCGCGCTGGATCTCCTCGGGATCGTCTGCGCGCTGACGAAGCGGCTTGGAATCGCGGCCGAGCTCATCGCCCGCGCGGTGACGCTCAGCCCCGACGAACCCGGTTTCCACAACAATCTCGGCAACGTCCTCAGTTCTCTCGGCCGCATCGACGACGCGATCGCGTCGTTCGGCCGGTCGCTCGCGTTGCGCGCCGACGACGCCGAGACCCTGGGCAACCTCGGAACCGTCCTCCGCCAGGCGGGCCGCACCGACGAGGCCGGGCGCGCCTACGAACGCGCGCTCGCCCTCGATCCCAATAGCGCCGAGATTCACAGCAATTACGGAAACCTGCTCGCCGATCTCGGACGCTTCGCCGACGCCGCCGGCAACCACGAACGCGCGCTCTCGATCAGGCCGGATTACGCCGTCGCCCACAACAACCTCGGTTACGCATGGAAGCGGCTGGGCCGCTATGAAGACGCCGCCGCCAGCTTCGAGCGCGCGGTCGCGCTTCAGCCCGGGTACGCGGACGCCCTCAACAACCTCGCCGAGACGCTCAAGGAGCGCGGCGACGCGGCCGACGCGCTCGCGCATTACCGCCGCGCCCTTGCGCTCGAGCCGGCGCGCGCGGGCGTGCGCTCGAACATGCTTTTGGCCCTCAACGGAATCGCCGAGGCGGACGCCGAGACCCTGTTCGCCGAACATCGTCGTTGGGACGCGATTCACGGTGCGGGCGCGCCCTCGCCGCCGCCGACCCGGCCCGCGCGCCCCGAAGGCCCGCTTCGGATCGGCTACGTGTCATCGGACTTCCGCCGCCACTCGGTCGCCAATTTCATCGAACCCGTGCTCGCGGGCCACGACCGCACCCGATTCTTCGTCGTCTGCTACGCCGACCTGTGGGCCGAGGACGACGTGACCCTTCGGCTTCGGGCGCACGCCGATCTGTGGCGTCCGATCACCGGGCTCGGCGATCGCGAAGTCATCAAGCGCGTTCGCGCCGACGGCATCGACATCCTGGTCGATCTTGCAGGGCACACCATGGGGAACCGGCTCGGCGTCTTTGCCGGCCGCGCCGCGCCCGTCCAGATCACCTATCTCGGTTACCCCAACACCACCGGCCTCGCGGCCATGGATTGGCGGATCACCGATTCGATCGCGGATGCGCCGGGAGCCGACGCCCACTACACCGAACGCCTGGTACGGCTCGAGCGCGGCTTTCTCTGCTATCACCCGCCGGCGGACGCGCCGGCCCCGGCGCCGCCGCCGGGCCCCGATCGCCCGGTCACGTTCGTCTCGTGCAACAGCCTCGCCAAGTTGAGCCAGCAGACGATCGAGACGTGGGCGCATATCCTGAACGCGCTCCCCGACTCTCGCCTTTTGCTCAAGGCGAAGGCGCTGGGGTGCGCGGCCACGCGCGAGCGCGTGGCCGAGAAGTTCGCCCGCGCAGGCGTCGCCCGCGGCCGCGTGCCGATGACCGGCTGGACGGAACCGGGCGCGCACTTGGCGATCTACGGCCGCGCCGACGTAGCCCTCGACACATGGCCCTACAACGGCACCACGACCACGTTCGAGGCGCTGTGGATGGGCGTCCCCGTGGTTACGCTCGCGGGCGAGCGGCACGCCGGCCGCGTCGGCGCCAGCGTTCTCACCCGGATCGGACTTCGCGACCTCGTCGCGGAATCGCCCGACGCCTACGTGGAGACCGCGCTCGCGCTGGCAAAGGACTCGGCCCGGCGCACGGCCTTGCGCACCGGGCTTCGCCGAATGATTGCCGAGGCCGGTCTTACCGACGCGCACGCCTTCACCGAGGGGTTGGAGACCGCCATGCTCGCCCTGTGGCAAGAGCGTCTCGCGGCCTGAGCCGGGATCCTATCCAGCCCGCCGGCATCCGGGCTATGGTCGGCCGATGGATGCGATCACCGGAATTCCTCCAATACTGATCGCCGCCTTTGTCTTCCCCCTTGGCGGGTGAGCGCCGATGGTGAAGCTCACGCGCATCTACACGCGCGGCGGCGACGCGGGCCAAACGTCGCTCGGCGGCGGTGGCCGGGTGGCCAAGCACGATCTTCGGGTTGAGGCGTACGGGACCGTCGACGAGGCGAACGCCGCGATCGGTCTCGCGCGCCTCGAAACCGAGGGCGAGGCGGACGAGATGCTGGCCCGCATCCAGAACGACCTCTTCGATTTGGGCGCCGATCTCTGTACCCCCGAAGGCGGCGCGCGCGCGGATCGGGCGCTCCGCGTCAGTGGGGCGCAGGTTCGGCGCCTGGAGGCCGAGATCGACGGCCTCAACGCGGGGCTCGCGCCCCTCGAATCCTTCGTCCTTCCCGGCGGCACGGAAGCGGCGGCGCGCCTCCACGTCGCGCGCACCGTGGTGCGCCGGGCCGAGCGCCTGATCGCCGCCCTTGGCGAACGCGAAGCCGTGAACACCGACGCGCTTGCCTACGCCAACCGGCTTTCGGACCACCTGTTCGTGCTGGCCCGCGCGCTCAACGAAGGCGGCCGGCTGGACGTGCTCTGGACCCCGGGCGCCAACCGCTAGGAGACGGGTTCGGCGGTTTGGCGGCCTCCATGACAGGCCATTCAAAGCACGACCACGCGCGACCGCCCGTGACCGAACCCGGTGACGAAATCGGCGATACGAAGTGAGACAGCGATAGCGCCCGCTGCTTGCGACCAGCCGAAGGTCCGACGGACGCCGAGAGCGACCGACCCTCGCCTAGAACATTCCTCGTGTGATCGGGACTTCGCCGCAGTTTCTAAGGGTTTGCTCTTCGCAGCCGAAATACCGCGTCCAATAGGGCGAGCAGATCAAGACTTCATCGACCCAGTACGTGCTCGACCCGTCCCCGTTGTCCTTGCTGCACAGCGCCACGGTCCGGTTAGGCCTGAAACTGCCTCCGGTTTGTTTCGGGACGCTCTTTCTCGTGAGCTCGATTCTCAGACCGACGAGGTCATGTTCCATGTCGTTGGACAGCACTTCCTCCATTGGGTTGAGCGGCGGTTGATCGCACCCGCTCAACAACAGAACGGCGACGGCAACGGGTGCGATGGCCGCGGCCACCAATGACCGATGATTCAATGGGATTGCCTCCGTTCGTGAAAGCACGCGCGCCAAGAGCGCTCATCATAAAGAAATTGCAACGGCCGTGTTAAGTCCTTCGAGAGACCCGATGCCCGGTCGGGCGATTCTGCGCGTTTCAGCGTCCCCACAGCGGCCCGCGTCCCCTACTCCGGCAGTCCCAGGCGTTTCAGGACGGCGGCCCTCCGCTCGACCAGGGAGGTGTCCTTGTGGAGCGCGCTGGTCCGAATTCGCGAGATCGTGAATTGCGGGTCCTCGGCGCGCAGCAACGCGATCTGTTCCAGCGCCTCGTCCTCGCGCCCGAGCGCCGCGTAGGCGAGGGCGATCCCGACCCGGCAGTGGCAGGCGGCATCGGCTCTTTCCGGTCTCTCCTCGAAACCGAGCAGCACCGCCGCAGATTGCTCGTACTGGCCGAGGTCGTAGTGGGAGTCGGCGAGGATGCCGACGAACCAGTCGGGATAGTACGGGCTGAGCCGCATGGCGGTGCGGATCATCGCGAGCGCGTCGGCCGCCCGGCCGGCGTTCAAAAGGGTCATCGCCAAGAGCGCCGCGTTGGTCGCGTGGTTGGGATTTAGCTCGAGCGCCTTTTCGCCCTCGGCGATGGCGTCCGCGAACTCGCGTCGATAGAGGTGGATCGCGCCGCGGAGCGCGTAGACGTCGGGGATGTCCGGGTCCAACGCCATCGCCTTGCCCGCGAACAGGACGGCCCGGGTGAGCGAGCGTTCGGGCGATTCCGTCCACGCATTGTGGGCGTCCGCCCAATGGGTCCACGCCAACACCGTGTAGCCGAGGCCGAAATAGGGGTCCGCGTCCACCGCGCGCTCCAACTCGGCCCGGGCCAGCAGGTTGTCCTCCTTATTGAAGCGATAGAACTTCTCGAGGCCCTTCATCAGCAGGTTGCCGGCCTCGGGGTTGTCCGTATGCGCGCTCCACACCCGGGCCTGCTCGCCGTCGGTCAGCTCCACCTGGAGCGCGGTGACGATTTTGCGGGTGATGTCGTCGTGCAGCGCAAACAGATCGCCGTACTCGCGGTCGTATTGTTCGCTCCACATATGAGTGCCCGCGAGGGCGTCGATGAGCTGCGCCGTCACCCGCACGCGGTCGTCGGCGACGCGGATACTGCCCTCCAGGACATAGCGGACGCCCAGGTTTTCGGCCACTTCCTGGACCTTTACGGGCCTTCCCTTGTAGGTGAAGGTGGAGTTGCGGGAGATGACGAACATGGTCGGCACCCGCGAAAGCGTCGAGATGATGTTTTCGGTGAGGCCGTCGGCGAAATGCTCCTGGTCGGGATCGCCGCTCAGATTGTCGAAGGGCAGGACCGCGACCGACGGCTTGTCGGGAAGCGGGAACGCCATCCGTTCCTCCGACGCCGCCTCGAAGCCGCGCTCCCAGGGACGCAGCCAAAGGGTTCCGCCCGCCACGGCCACGGCGAGCACGAGCGCCCCCACCGCCGCCGCCCACCGCCGGACCGGACGCCGCGCGGACGCCGGCGCCGGCGTCGGCTCCGAAGGGGGCGCCTGGGCGCCGTCGGCGACGCGAAGGCGGTAGACGTGAACCGGCTCGGCGATGTTCTTGACCGTTTGTTCGCCCAGATCCTCGTATTCGAGCCCGTGCCGTCCTCGCGTCTGGTCGCGAACCGCGCCCGTGACGCAGATTCCGCCGGGCTTGGCCAAGGCCTCGACGCGGGCGGCGATGTTGACGCCGTCGCCATAGATGTCTTCGGCGTCGGCCATTATGTCGCAGAGATTGATGCCGATTCGGAACTCCATGCGCCGGTCCGCGGGCACGTCTTCGTTGCGCCGCTTGATCTCGGTCTGCATGGCGAGCGCGGCCTGCACCGCGTCAATGACGGATGCGAACTCGGCGAGGAACCCGTCGCCCGTGAGCTTGACGATCCGTCCCCGGTGCGCCGCGACACTCGGGTCGATCACGTGGGCGCGGTGCGACCACCAGGCGGCCATGGTGGCGTCTTCGTCGGCCCCCATCAGCCGCGAGTACCCGGCGACGTCGGCGGCCAGTACGGCGGCGAGCTTGCGCTCGACGGTCGTCGCTTTCAATGCGCCCTCCAGGAGGCGAAATTCGCCACCGGGACTCTCGGTTGACGCGCCGGCGAAGTCAACCGAGGCCGCTTCGTCGCGCGCCGGGGCGCCGCCCAAGTCGGTCGGTCCACGAGGCCCGCGAGCGGTGGCCCCGCGCCGGATACGGGCGGTCGTTGACACGTCCCCGTCATGCTCGTACCTTCCCTTTTCGCAACTGCAGCATACACCCATTTCTCTCGCGATTTCGGACGGTTAGCGGGTATCGGTGAATTGGTTCGACGGTCTGCTGGGTCGTCCGGGTCAAGGAACGAAGGGCCGATGAAGGTTCTTGTCGCGGTCAAGCGGGTTATCGACTTCAACGTGAAGGTTCGGGTCAAATCGGACTCGATGGGCGTCGAGACGGCCAACGTCAAGATGTCCATGAACCCCTTCGACGAGATCGCCGTCGAAGAGGCGGTGCGGCTGAGCGAGGCGGGAATCGCCACCGAGGTCGTGGCCGTCTCCTTGGGCTCGCCACAATGCCAAGAGACGATCCGCACGGCGCTCGCCATGGGCGCCGACCGCGGCATCGCCGTCGTCACCGAGGCCGAGTTGCAGCCGCTCGCGGTCGCCAAGCTTCTCGCGGCGATCGTCGGGCGCGAAGAGCCGACGCTGGTGATCATGGGCAAGCAGGCGATCGACGACGATTCCAACCAGACGGGGCAAATGTTGGCGGCCCTTCTCGGCTGGTCGCAGGGAACGTTCGCATCCGCGCTGTCGCTTGACGATCACGCCGCCGAGGTGACGCGCGAGATCGACGGCGGGCTCGAGACCGTCGAGCTTTCGCTTCCGGCGGTGATCACGACAGACTTGCGCTTGAACACGCCGCGCTACGCCTCGCTGCCAAACATCATGAAGGCGAAGAAGAAATCCATCGAGACGCTGACGCCCGAAGAGCTCGGCGTCGACGTGGCGCCGCGGCTGCAGACCCTCAAGGTCGAGGAGCCGCCGCCCAGGGCCGCCGGCGTCAAGCTCGACAGCGTCGCCGAGCTGGTGGACAGGCTCAGGAACGAGGCGAAGGTGATCCCATGAGCGCGTTGATCCTGGCCGAGCACGACAACGCCGCGATCAAGCCGGCGACGCTCAGCGCCGTGACCGCCGCCCGTACGCTCGGCGAGGCGAGCGTCCTTGTCGCCGGCGCGTCGTGCCGGGCGGTCGCCGAGGCCGCGAGTCGGATCGAGGGCGTCGCGCGGGTGCTGCTCGCGGACGATCCGATCTACGCCCACCCCGTCGCCGAGAGCTTGGCCACGCTCGTGGTCGGCCTGGCGTCGGGCTACGAATACGTGCTCGCGCCGGCGACCACGTTTGGCAAGAACGTCTTGCCCCGGGTAGCCGCGCTGCTGGACGTGGCCCAGGTGTCCGACATCATCGCCATCGAAGCTCGGGACGTGTTCCGCCGGCCCATCTACGCCGGCAACGCCATCGCCACGGTCAAGTCCGTCGATCCCATCAAGGTGATAACGGTCCGCGCCACCGCGTTCGATCCGGCGCCGGTCGAGGGCGGAACCGCCGGTATCCACGAGATTGCGGCGGCCGAGGATCCGGCGCTGTCGCGGTTTTCGCGCCACGAGCTGACCCGATCCGAACGGCCGGAGCTGACCAGCGCCGGGATCGTCATCTCCGGCGGGCGCGGCATGCAGAGCGGCGAGAACTTCAAGATGCTCGAAGAGATCGCGGACAAGATGGGCGGCGCCGTGGGCGCGTCGCGGGCGGCGGTGGACGCAGGCTACGTCCCCAACGACTATCAGGTCGGCCAGACCGGCAAAGTGGTGGCGCCCGAGCTCTATATTGCCGTCGGCATCTCGGGCGCGATCCAGCACCTGGCGGGCATGAAGGACAGCAAGGTGATCGTAGCGATCAACAAGGACGCGGAAGCGCCGATCTTTCGCGTCGCCGACTACGGCATCGTTGGCGACCTATTCACCATTCTGCCGGAACTCTCCGCCGAGCTGGAGAAGGCCTCGTAGAACGAACGCGGAAACGGACATGGCAACTCAGATAAAGAAGATCGGGGTGGTCGGCGCAGGCCAAATGGGCAACGGCATCGCCCACGTCTGCGCGCTGGCGGGGTTCGACGTCTACCTGATGGACGTGGATCCCGACCACATCCAGCGCGCGCGCGAAACCATCGGCAACAATCTCCGCCGCCAGGTCGGCCGGAACAAAATCACCGACGGCGAGCGCGAGGCGGCACTGGCGAAGATCGTCATCGGGACCGAGATGGACGGTTTCAAGGACTGCGATCTGGTGATCGAGGCGGTCAGCGAAGACGAAGGGGTCAAGAAACAGGTTTACGCCGTGCTGTGTCCGCTTCTCAAGGACGACGCCCTCATCGCCACCAACACCTCGTCCATCTCGATCACGCGGCTGGCCGCCCAGACCGACCGGCCGGGGCGGTTCCTCGGCATGCACTTCATGAACCCGGCGCCCGCGATGGAGCTGGTGGAGCTGATTCGGGGAATCGCCACCGAGCCCGAAGTCTTCGATGCGGCGCGCGATTTCACCCAGGCCCTCGGCAAAACGTCGGTCAGCGCCGAGGACTTCCCGGCGTTCATCGTCAACCGCATCCTTTTGCCCATGATCAACGAGGCGGTCTATACGCTCTACGAGGGCGTCGGCTCGGTCGCCGCCATCGACCAGGCGCTGAAGCTGGGCGCCAACCATCCCATGGGCCCGCTCGAGCTCGCGGACTTCATCGGACTGGACACCTGCCTCGCCGTGATCAGCGTGTTGCACGACGGGCTCGCGGATTCCAAGTACCGGCCCTGTCCGCTGCTGGTCAAGTACGTCGAGGCCGGCTGGCTCGGCAAGAAAACGGGTCGGGGATTCTACGACTACTCGAGCGATCCGCCGGTTCCGACCCGCTGATCCGCGCCCACCTCTGGTGATGGCCCTTGGGCGGGCCCGTCATGCGGGCGCGGCGCACCCGGTCGCCGCTGCGCGCCGGCGTCGCTCCGCATCTCCGCGACACCCGGGATTCGCCGCGGGTCCTCGACCGCGAAGACGGCCACCATCCCGCCGCGGCCGCGCACTTCCGCCTCGTGCCGGGGGAAGTCGCTCATGTCCAGCTCGGCCGCCTCGGCCGCGGCCTCCTAGATGACCAGTGTGCAGCCGTAGGTCTTGCTTAGATTCTCGAGTCGCGCGGCGACGTTGACGTTGTCTCCGATGGCCGAGAAGTTCTGGGCGTTGGGCGG
Source organism: Rhodospirillales bacterium (assembly GCA_047514975.1). Taxonomy (GTDB): domain Bacteria; phylum Pseudomonadota; class Alphaproteobacteria; order Rhodospirillales; family JASLLV01; genus JASLLV01. Next base: position 729 of record JAKZXM010000095.1, on the reverse strand, counting down.
CCCCATGGTGCCGACGATCGCGTCGCCGGCGTGAATCCCGATTCCGAGCCGCAGCGGCTCGCTCAACTCGACCGCAAGATCGCGGTTGATCGCGTCCATCCGGTCCATCATCGAGGCGGCGCCGAGGACCGCGTTTCGGCACCCCTCGCGAAGCCCTCCGCGCACCCCGTAAAGGGCCATCAGCCCGTCGCCCGCGAACTGGGCGCAATGCCCCCTCGTCTCGGTCAACGCTTCCGCCATCTCGGCGAAGAAGCGGTTGAGGATGAAAAGCACGTCGAAGGGCAGCTTCTCCTCGCCCAACCGGGTCGATCCGCGCATGTCGATGAACATCGAGACGACCGGCTGTTCGCGCCCCTGGATGCCGCCGGGGCGGTTGGCGTCGCGCGCACTCACGTCCGGCGGCAGCAGGGGAACGATCCCGAGGTCGGCCGCGGGGCGGATCTGGCACGCGAGCCGCACGCCCGCCTCGGCGCGAATCCGCGCGAGCGCCTTGGCCTCGGTCGCCTCCGGCGCCGCCAGGCTCTTCTGCGCGGTGCCGACGTCGACGCGGCAAGTGGTGCACCGGCCGCGTCCGCCGCACACCGACGCGTGTGGGACGCCTGCGTCGCGCAGCGCCTCGAGGACCGACTGGCCCAGCGGCGCGACCACGACGCGGCCGTCGGGGAGCGTGACGCGGAAGACCCCAAAGCGGTTGCGGTGGACGCGGCGCGCCTCGCGGGCGATGAGGGT
>JAKZXM010000094.1:0-2865 GCA_047514975.1 Rhodospirillales bacterium | reverse complement strand
GCGGCGATACCGGCGGTGGCGACACGGGTGGTGGTGATACCGGCGGCGGCGATACCGGCGGCGGCGATACCGGTGGCGGCGACACGGGTGGCGCCCCGCCTCCGGGCAGTCCTCTCCTTCCTCCCGGAGGGACGACGCCGTAACCTGAGACGCGGTCGGAGCGCGCGGGGCCGCGCGGGGCGGGGCCCGACGGAAGCGGCGATGCGGGTCGGTTTGCCTGAAGCCCGCGGCCGGAGCGCGCATACGGCGAAGGGCGCGATTGTCCGGCGGACGGTTCCAAACGCCGGTTCGGGGCGGGGCGTCCCGGCGGATGGAAACCCCGTCCCTCGCGTCGCGCCTTGGGTGCGCGGCGGGGAATTTTTGCGATCAAGCGCTGCGTAAGGGTGCCATGCTGCTCGAGTTCCATGGGCTGTCACGCCGGTCGCGCTGGTCGGCTGCGCGGAACTTCTTGAACCCATCGCCGCCGTTCTCAGCGGCTGGCGGATCGATGCGTGGTCCGGTTCGGCAGCGCGAGCGCCGGCGATCACGATCGAGAGGACGCCTGCGGGCTACCGACGCCTTTCCCCTTGGCTTTCGAAGCCGGCGGTATTCACGGACGCGCTCGACGCCGTTTGCGACTTCTTGGTCGACCTCATCAAGGCGTACATCGCCGATCACCCCTCGCTCCTGTGCCTCCACTGCGCCGCGGCGGCGTACGAACGGGGCCTGGTTCTCTTCCCGTCGGGCTACCGGGCCGGCAAGAGCACGCGTGCGGTCACGCTCGCCGCCCACGGCGTGCGGCTGTTCTCCGACGACGTGCTGCCGATCGAGACGTCCGACAACCACGGTGTCGCACCCGGCATCCTGCCCCGGCTGCGCCTGCCGCTGCCGGCGAGCGCGCCGGGGAGCGCGACTTACAGGATGCGGCGCTTCGTTCGCGAACGCGCGGGCCCGAAAAACGCGCGTTATCTTTACGTCGCGCTCTCCCAAGACGAGTTGGCTCCGCTCGGCGCCACGGCGCCGGTTCGTGGCATCGTCACCTTGCAACGCGATCCCGCCCAGCGGCCCGAGCTGGTCGAAACGAGCAAAAGCGAGATGGTAAAGGCGGGCATCGTGCAAAACTTCGCGCGCAAGGTTCCGGCCGCCGAGATCATCGAGCACGTCTTCGCGATCACGCGGGACGCGCGGTGCTTCACGCTTCGCTACGCAAGGGCCGAGGAAACCGTGCCCCTTCTCAAGGCCGCCTTCGGGTTCGCGGCGGCGGAGAAACCCGCGTCCGGGGTCGACGCGCGTCGGGCCTGAAGGTGACGGTCCCTCGTTACCGCCGGAATCCGGATGTGACGGCACGCGAGGTGGACGATGACGTCTTCATCGCGAACGCCGAAAACGACTCCATCTTCCATCTCAACGAGATCGGCGCCGCCTTGTGGCGCCTGCTCGAGCGCCCGACCAGCGTCGAAGAGGCGAGCGCCTTGCTTCGCGAGGCGTTCCCCGAGGTGGAGCGGGATCGAATCCAGGCCCACGTCGCCGCCTTGGTGGCCGAGCTCGTGGAACACCGTCTCGTCACCCCTTGCCGCTGATCCGGGGACGCTGATCCGGGCGATCGACTCGGGACCGACCACGTGATTCTGGTCTATCCTTTCGAGGCGGTTCGGAATCACGCCGTTGATGGGAGCGAGACGCGATGCAACCGAAAGAGCGATTCGACTACTCGGCGATCGTCGATCGCAAGCCGCTCAGGCTTCCCGGCGACGCCCAGGTCGTGGTCTCGACCGTCGTCAACGTGGAGAACTGGGATTTCAACGCGCGCATCCCGCGCCAGGTGATGACCACGCCGGCGGGCGCGAGCGGCCTTCCCGACATTCCCAACTGGGCCTGGCACGAATACGGCATGCGGGTCGGCTTCTGGCGCCTCAAGGCGGCGCTCGAGCGCTTCGACGTTCGCGTCACGGCCTCGATCAACGCCTATGTCTGCCTGGACTACCCCCGCGTCGCCGAAGCGATCCGCGAGGCGGGATGGGAGTTCATGGGGCACGGATTCTCGCAAACCGCGATGCATGGGCTCGACGACGAGCGCGCCGCAATCGTCAAATCGATCGAGACCATTCGCGAATTCACGGGCAAGCGCCCGCGCGGCTGGCTGGGCCCGGGCCTGACGGAAACCACAGAGACGCTCGACATCCTCGCCGAAGAGGGGATCGAGTACGTCTGCGACTGGGTGATGGACGAGCAGCCGTGCGTGATGAAGACGCGGGCGAATTCCATCGTCATGGTGCCGTATTCGGTCGAGCTCAACGACATCGCCATCATGGTCATCCAGCACCACGAGGCCCGCGTGCTGTACGAGCGCACCATGGCCCAGTTCGAGCGCCTCTATCGGGACGGCAAGGACTCGGCCCGCGTGCTCGCGATCTGCGTCCACCCCTACGTCAGCGGCGTGCCGCACCGAATCGAAGCCTTCGAGCGGATCTTCGAAGAGCTCAAGCAGCGTCCGGGCGTGCTGTTCTGGACCAACGAGGAGATCCTGGATTGGTACCGTGACGCCGGCTGACCATGCGGCCTCGACCGCCGGGCGACGGAATCGTCCCCGCCGCCCCGTGTATGGAGACATGCAGCACCTTGCCGCCACCTCCGGCGCTCCGGGCGACGCTGGACGATCGACCGAGGAGAGCCAACCATGAACCATCTGCGAGCGCTTACGGCTTGCGCGCTGGGCGCCTTCGCCCTCGTGCTGGCGAGCGCCGGGGCCGAGGCGCAAGGCCCGCGAGCCGGCGACCGGCAGAGCCACCACATCGACGGATTCATCGCCCACCTCGATACCGACGGCGACGGCCTCGTCTCGGTCGTCGAGATCACCGAAGAGCAGCAAAGGCTGTTCACCTACTC